>JAAYUJ010000288.1 GCA_012517775.1 Deltaproteobacteria bacterium | reverse complement strand
CAGCCCTCAACTCCACCAGCGCATTGCCGCGCGCGCTGCCAACAAGGGGATGTCGATCAATGGGTACATTGCTGAAATCCTCGAAAAGCATGCGGGTGACGCAGCGTAGTCTACCATGCTTTCTGGTGTCTTCTGCCAAGGCAAGCAGGAAGGGGTAGCCCGTCTCTATTTTCACCACAGACGCAGAGGACGCAGGGCAGCGCAGGGGAAAGCAACCACATTCTTACCGTGAATGCCACGAAAAGTACGAAGAAATCAAAAAGAAAGCAAGTAGTTGCAGGTTTCGGATTATGTTTTGTACATTGCATCGGTCAGTCCCGCTTGCGCATGAACAGCGATCCGGCAAACCTCCCGGGGGAGAATGAAGATGGGGGGATGCGCTAAAGAAACCGGCCAACTGCGAAGATCTCCACGCCATTCCCGAAAATACGATTAGGGAGATCATTGACGGGGAGCTCTTCGTGACACCTCGACCCTCTGCTCGGCATACCCATCCCGCTTCGGTCCTGGGGATGGAGGCGGGTTCGGCGTATCACGCCGGGCGCCGAGGGCCGGGTGGATGGATCATTCTCGATGAGACCGAAATGATGTCTTCGAGCTGGCAGCCGGCAAATGGTTACTCGGAAGCCTTTGCCGAGGACTGCACCGTGCGGGCAGAGCCGTTTCTCGAGGTTGAGATTGAATTGAAGAACCTCTGGTTGGAGTAGTCAGCCACCGAAAGAATCACAAGGCGGGAGGCTCTGTGCCGACAGACCGAGGTGAACAGCTCCCTATTTCACGGCGGCTTCTATCTGTTGCAGGTAGATGTTGACATCATCCAGCTTCGGGAGGATCCGGCCGCAAATGAGCCCGGGATCGAGACGTTCATAGTCATGGGCCAGAAGATTTCTGAATCCGGCAATCTTTGCAAATTCGTTAGCAAATTTGGGATCCAAGATGTTGTGCTCACCGAGGATGTCGAAAGCTTCATGGTAGGACTGTGGAGCTCTAAGACCTCTGTATCTGATGACAAGCTCGGCCAATGCGATGCAACTGTCTACCATAAGATAGAGGTAATAAAGCAGCGCACCACGGTACACGGGATCGACGGTGAACCTTTCGAGGCAGTCGTCTTGCAGCCCTCTTGCCAGGGTTTGATATTCACGAATTCTGGCAATTTTTCGGCGAACCCGTTCCATCAAAAACCTACAATGGCAGCTCTTTGTGTCTTGAAATCGATTGCCCGGTGAAGGACCTTGAGCTCAAAGTCTTCTCGCGCCTGCCGGTCCTGATCCAGGAGAACAACACCGCGGCGGATGATCTCATCGAGTAACATGAGGTTATGAGTTTGATTAAGAATCAACACATCCACGTCATTTCGTCGAAGCGCCCGGCTGAAATCGGCCTGAAGGGAAAGTCTTGCGTCCCAATGATCCGATGCGGTTTCGTCCGCGAGAAAGACCGCCACATCCACATCACTCAATGGTCCGCCCCGGCCATCCGCCAGTGAGCCAAACAGATAAGCAAAGAGAACCTTGTCTCGATTCTTTTCCAGGGTCCGCTGCAACACTTCGATGATATCCATACACTTCGCTCGCGAGTCTTTGTTCCGGCGTTTTCCCTTGCCTGGATCGTATAGACTCGCCCACCAAATGTCAAACTGCAAGGTGCCGGTTGAAAGGGCTAACCGTGTCATCATTCCGGTGGATCTGGGCCGTCACAATGAATTATACAGATCTTCACCACGAAGAACACGAAGAGAACGAAGGAATGATCCGGTTCATGTCAGGACATCGATGATCTATCGACCGTCCAGAAGGGTAAGATCATGAGTGGTGGACCACTGCCCAGTCTTACCCACTTGGGTGCGAAGGACGGTGTCACGGGGTCGTGCCACCTTCTCCAGGTGAAGGGCCTGAATATCCTGGTGGACTGCGGATCGTTTCAGGGAAGCGATGTGGCTGTCCCAATGGAGAGCTGGCCGGTAAAGCCCGCCGACATCGACTTCCTGCCCAAGGCGATGTGACGGTGTTGACGTACTTACTCTTTGTATGTACACTTTGCTCATGAAAATTGAATGGGATGAAGAGAAGCGGCTTTCCAACCTCGCAGAGCATGGTGTGGATTTCGTGGACGCCCGTGAGATGTCCGCCGCTCCCATGCTGGTGGGGCCTGATTTCCGCAAGGAGTATGGCGAACTGCGACTGATCGGCTACGGTCACATTCGAGGACGCTGCATGACGATCGCCTTTACAAGGCGCGGTGAAGCGATCCGGATCATTTCCCTGAGAAAGGCAAACGGACGTGAGCAAGAAAGATTTGAAAAGGAAATCGGAGACCGACTGGGATCGGCTGGATTCCATGAGAGAT
>JAAYUJ010000287.1 GCA_012517775.1 Deltaproteobacteria bacterium | reverse complement strand
TGATAGTGCGTTGAAGATTTACGCAAGGGAGTGGCCAACCATTGATCTGGTAATGATCGATCTGATCATGCCGAACCAGAGTGGAATGGAATGCCTTGACAAACTTTTGAAAATCAACCCGCTGGCCAGGATCATTATCGCCAGCGGACACTTTCCAGACGCAGCCACCAGAAAGATGATTCAGGACAGAGCTGGGACATTCATTCAGAAGCCATACGGCATTGAAAGCCTGCTCAAATCCGTCCGCAGAGTCCTGGAGGAAAAGTCATAGGTGCATGTCCCCTTGTTTGCCGGCCAGTAGCCTGGCGAATGCCGTTTGAATGACGGGGAAGTCTTCTGTTTGGAGCGTTCGCATATCCATCACAAATCGGTCCGATTCTATCCGTCCGATAACAGGCGGCTTGTTGTGTCTCAGAGTTCTCTCGATGCTGCCGCAGCTCATTTGATCGGAACTGACCGCAACGGCGAAGGATTTTTGGTCCTGGCCGGGAAGCGACCCTCCACCAACCTGTGAAAAGCTGGGCTGGACAATGAATTGCAGTTGTCCGTCCCTGTCTGTCTGTCTCAGCAGCGCAGCCAGTTCCTCAGCCCTCTCCTTGAGGCTGTGGAGGGAAGTTGTGATCATCCTCAGAGTGGGTATCTTCTCGATGGCACCCCTCTCATCGCGGTAGATGCGGAGCGTCGCCTCGAGGGCCGAAAGCGTCATCTTGCCCACCCTCAAAGCTCGAGTGAGAGGATTCTTCTTGCAGCGCCGCACAAATTCTTTTTTCCCCAGGATGATTCCCGCCTGAGGACCTCCCAGAAGCTTATCTCCGCTGAAAGTGACTATATCCACTCCTGACTTGATTGCATCCTGGACCGTGGGCTCTCCCCGCAGTCCAAATGGTTCAAGGTCGAGGAATAATCCGCTCCCAAGATCTTCGATCACGTTGAGTCCGCGATCCCTTCCCAGCGCAATGAGGTCATCGAGCGATACTTCGGAAGTGAAGCCGATAATGCGGTAGTTGCTGGTATGGGCCTTCATCAGAAGAGCGGTATGTTCGTTAATGGCGGAATCATAGTCCCGGAGGTGGGTGCGGTTGGTACACCCCACTTCCCGAAGGATGGCTCCGCTGGCACGCATCACATCGGGGATACGGAATGAGCCTCCAATTTCCACCAGTTGCCCTCTGGAAACGATGACTTCCCTTGCCTGAGCGAGTGTGTTGAGCACCAGGAATACGGCACCGGCATTGTTGTTCACCACCAGGGCCGCTTCAGCCCCTGTCAGTTCACAGAGAATGGCTTCGGCATGGACATATCGGGAACCTCTTTGCCCTTTTTCCAAATCGTATTCCAGGTTATTGTAGCTGCGGCAGATCTGATCGAGACGTTCCAGTGCCTCCCGTGGAAGAAGGGAGCGGCCGAGATTCGTGTGAATGATGATCCCGGAGGCATTGACTACGTTGCAGAGAGTGTAGTCCCCCATGACTTCAAGGATATCCATGGTCAGTTCTATGAGATGGGAAGGTTCCAGGTTAACCATGGAAGCATCCTGTGGGTTTGACAAGATCTCCTTTCTCTTGGTATCGAGCACCTTTCGGATGCTTTCTATCACGAGTCTGCGTGGATGCCGGCGAAGTGCTTCCTCCAGGGCGGTTGTCTGGAGGATGGTATCCACACCGGGGAGTTTCCTGAGCAATTCCTGGGGTGACGGGTCTGGCGTCAATGCATCTTCCTTCCTGATTGTGATGGCCGTGCCGGCTGGTATTGTAACTCCAATGAAAGCCCGGGCACGCCATGATCAGCCTCGAGGTGATGATTCACACTGCGTGCGGGTCTCCTGTGCCATTCCAGATTGCTTATATTTTTTTCCGATTTGAGTAAAATGATTTCTTCCCAGAATTCAGGACAATCGAAAGAGGTGAACTCAAAAGACATCGGCGACGGCAATACAACTGGTTTGAAGCAGGAGGGTTTCTCTGAATCCTGGAAGTGTGATACTCGGCGAGTTCTCGACTTCCTCAGGTCTTCCTCGGAGTCTTTCGTCCTGAAAGGCGTTGAGCCGGGAGCTCTGGCCTGTCTCCTTGCCGAGTCCTCCAGGGGCCAGCGGCGCTCATTCCTGCTTGTAGCTCCATCCGACAGGGATGCCGAGAAATACGCCGACATGCTCTCCTTCTTCTGCGGCAAGATCGATCACAACCCCGTTTCCCCTCTGGATCGAAAGATTTGGGTCCTCCCTTCACGGACCAGCCACAACGTGCAGCTATTGGGAAAAACGGAGAGCACTGCCAAGCGTTTGGAAGCTCTTTACGCCATGCGGGCGGCTCCGCTATCCACCATCATTGTCACTTCCGCGTTGGCTTTGTCAGAACGCCTGATCCCTCCAGACATCCTCATGGAAAACGTTGAATACAGGGTTCCAGGGGAGGATATGGAACTGGAATCCCTTTGCCGCAGACTGGTGGAACGGGGATACTACCGTGTATCCCTCGTGGAGGAGTATGGGGATTTCAGCCAGCGGGGTGGTGTTCTGGATGCTTACGCACCTCTCTACCGTTGGCCTCTGCGGCTTGAGTTCTTCGGCGACGAACTGGAGTCTGTCCGGCTTTTTCACCCGAGTTCACAACGTTCCATGGGAACCCTCGATGATTTTGTCCTCCTGCCGGCCAGCGAGATCATTTTCGACGATTCTGCCCGCGAACGAGCGCAGAATGCCGTGTATGAGGCGGTCAGGAATGAAGATTTGACTGTCTCCGCCGCCAATGTATGGCTGGATAAACTGCAGGAGGGACATCAATTTGGAGCCTTTGAGGCTGTTTTCCCAATCTTTTTCGAGAGGACGGCCACATTGTTCGACTACCTTGAACCGCGTACCGTGGTGGTCTGGTCTGATTTCGAAGAGGTAAAAAGGAGGATCGAAGAGCATTACCATCGTGTGACCAATGAATGGAAGGAGAAGTATACCCCGCATGAATGGAAGAGCCCCCCACAGGGTCTTTTTCAAGATCCCGCGAGTCTTTTTCGCAAAATCGATCGTTTCCGCAATATCAAGGCCAACGCTTTTGCGGATGCCTCATCCTCTTGGCGCGTCTTTGATCTGGGAAGCAGGCCCCAGGACGACTTGACACATGCCGTCAGGTCCCATCCTCAGAAGGAACGTCTGTTCGAGCCCGTGGCAAGACAATTTGAGACATGGCAGCAGGAAGGAATTCGAACGTACCTGGTATGCAGACACAAAGAGCAGGCAAGAAGGCTCCACGAACTTCTTGAAAGCTATGGTGTGCATTCCATGACAAGTGACCAGCCTTTCGGTAAGGAATCCTACGATGCGCCCGTTGTGAAGGTGGTGGTGGGTTCCTTGGAGAAGGGATTCCTCTGGGAGGCGGAACGACTCGCTCTGGTGTCCGAGGAGGAGTTGTTCGGCAAGCGGCCGCGAAGACGCTCGAAGAAATCCGTTTCAGGCATTATTCTGGATTCGTTCCAGGATCTCCATGTGGGAGATTATGTGGTCCATGTCGATCATGGGATCGGGGTCTACAGGGAGTTGGTGCATTTGAAGTTGCGTGGCATGGAGAGTGACTTCCTGCGCCTGGAGTATCTTGATGGAGATCGCCTCTACGTTCCGGTGGACAAGCTCCAGAAGGTCCAGAAGTATCTTGGCGTTGAGGGCCGTGACCCCCGCGTGGACAAGCTGGGGGGTAAGTCCTGGGAAGCAGCCAAGAAGAAAGCCAGGGAGTCGGCCGAAAGGATTGCGGAGGAGTTGCTCAGCCTTTATGCGGCCAGATCCGTAGGCAAAGGATATCAGTTTTCTCCTCCGGATCAATATTTCAGGGAGTTTGAGGCCAACTTTGCCTTTGAGGAGACGGAGGACCAGATCAGGGCCATAGAGGACGTATTGGATGATATGGCCTCGCCGCGCCCAATGGACCGGTTGATTTGTGGCGACGTCGGCTACGGAAAAACGGAAGTGGCCCTGCGCGCGGCATTCAAGGCTGTCATGGAGGGGAAACAGGTGGCGATCCTTGTCCCAACCACAGTCCTTGCGGAACAGCATTACCAGACCTTTGCGGAACGTCTCGAGGGATTTCCCGTGCGGGTCGCTTCACTCAGCCGTTTCAAGACTCAGGCTCAGCAAAAACAGGTTCTGGAAGGATTGGTCTCGGGAACCATTGACGTCGTAGTGGGTACCCATCGTCTACTGCAAAAAGATGTGAAATTTAAGGATCTTGGCTTGCTGATCATTGATGAGGAACACCGTTTCGGCGTCAAGGACAAGGAGAAACTCAAGCAGCTGAGGGTGGCGGTGGACGTGCTCACTCTGACCGCTACACCCATCCCCCGTACCCTGCAGATGTCCCTTGCCGGGATTCGGGATTTGAGCACCATTGAAACGCCGCCTCAGGATCGTCGAGCCATTGAAACCTACGTCTCCAGGTATGATGAGCTCACAATAAGGGAAGCGATATATAAGGAACTGATTCGAGGGGGGCAGGTTTTTTTTGTCCACAATCATGTGCAGACCATTTACCATATGGCAACGATGCTTGGCCGGCTCGTTCCCGAGGCGCGCATCGCCGTGGCGCACGGTCAAATGAAAGAGCGCGACCTGGAGAAGGTCATGCTCGATTTCATCGGGAGAAAAACGGATGTATTGGTCTGTACCACTATAATCGAGTCTGGACTGGACATACCGGCAGCCAATACGATTGTCATCAACAGGGCCGATAAGTTCGGACTGGCCCAAATCTATCAACTGAGGGGGCGGGTCGGTCGTTCCAGCGAGCAGGCCTTTGCCTATCTCCTCGTTCCGGGCGAAAATCTCATTACCCGGGACGCTCAGAAAAGACTCAGGGCACTGTTGGATTTCAGTGAACTGGGTGCGGGTTTGAAAATTGCCTTGAATGATTTACAGATTCGAGGAGGCGGCACAATTCTGGGTTCCGCGCAATCAGGGCACATCGCGGCTGTGGGATATGAACTCTACCTTGAGCTCCTTGAGCAGACCGTAAACAGGATGAAGGGGGAAAAGGCTGAAACCGAAGCTATAGATCCTGAGATCAACATCGACATTTCAGCGTTCCTCCCTGAGAGTTACATAGCCGACACGGACCAGCGGCTTCTGGCCTACAGGCGTTTGGCGACAGCTTCGGATGAGGTGATGGTGGAGGACCTTGTGAATGAATGGAGAGACCGTTACGGGCCCCTTCCTGAAAACGCCGGGAACCTGATTCTCCTTGCGAAAACGCGCCTCCTGTTCAAGAAGGTGGGAGTTGTTCGCATGGACGGGGATCCTGAGGGTTGTGTTCTTACATTTCCTCCCAGCGCGGAATTGCCGAAGCTGCTGATCTTTCTGGATGATAAGAAATGCAGCTTCTCTCTCCTGGGTGATCGCAAGTTGAGGATCGAGATATGGGCACGTGACCAGTCGCAACAACTGGAGAGGCTCAAAAGCATCTTGCAAGAGTTCTGGGAACGTGTTAGTGATGCCAAGTCAATTCAGTAGGTTACGATTTCATGGAGTGCAGGGGGAGTGAATGTTTAGATTGTGCAGGGTTTGTACAATACTGTGTTGCCTGCTCTTATGGCACGGGACGGCGTGGGCCGAAAAACTTGACAGAATTGTGGCGGTCGTCAACGGAGACATCATCCTCTACAGTGAGATCCAGGATTCGATCAAGAAGTTGGTTCAGAATTCTCCGGAGGTGAAGCTGGATGATCCCCAGACGAAGATGCAACTGGAAAAGCAGATGCTCCAGCAGTTGATCCGGGAGCGTTTGACGGATCAGGAGGTCAAGCGGCTCAAGATTGTGGTCACAAAGAGCGATGTTGATGAGACTATTGAACGGATCAAAAGCGAGAATCATTTCAGTGATGAGCAGCTGGATGAGACCATCCAGAAGATGGGGAAGACGCGCGAGCAGTTTCGCGAGGAGATGAAGAAGGAAATGGAGCGTTCACGCCTCCTGGAGAGGGCGTTGAAATCGAAGATCGTGATCACCAATGAGCAGGTGGATGCGGTTTTGAAATCGAAGGGCGGTGATGTCTCCGAGACAAAGGAGCGTCGGAGGTTGTCCATGATTTTTCTACCCGTTCCTCAAGGGAGTGGAAGCAGGGAGACGGAAGAGGCTGAAAGGCTGGGGAAGGAGTTGCATGGCCGGTTGAAGCAGGGAGCTGACTTCGCGAAACTTGCAAGAGAGTACTCCAAGGGGCCCGCTGCGGAAGAAGGTGGAGACATCGGCTATGTGGCGACCGATGAGCTCTCTCCATTCATTGAGGAGGCGACTCGGGGACTTGCCAGGGATGAGATCAGCAGGCTGGTGAAAACACCTCAGGGCTTTTACATCCTCAAAGTGACCGACGTAAAGAGAGAACGGATTCTCTCGGGGGATGCCGGAAATCGCGAAGCGGCGCGCAGAATGCTGTACCAGCAGGAAATGACCAAAAGATTCGAGGAATGGGCCCGTGAACTGGAGTCAAAGGCATTCATCCAGATTTCCCTCTGACCCTGATTGGTATGAATCCTCGAAGGGTAACTTCTCAATGAGTCCAGGTGAGGACAATTCTGAAGGATGGGTTTCCATACCCGACAACCTTGGCGCAAAAGCTGTCGGGATGGGAATCCCGACCTGTTCATTGAGAGAGTACCTCGAAGGTATTAGAGGAGCAATGCGGGATCACCGATAGAAAGACTGCGGTAATTGTTCAATGAGCTCGATGGATGAACTTTCGGAAATCTTGAAATCGGAAAGACTGAACCAGGGACTCTCTCTGAAAGCGGTGTCCGATCGCATTGGTATCAGCATGAGCATGCTCGAGCTTCTGGAAGAGGGGGAGTACGCTCGCATTGGCACATCTCTGCTCATCCGGAATTTTGTACGTGCATATTGTTCTGTACTGGGCATTGATCCCGAGCCTCTGCTGGAAAAGCACGGTGCAAAGATTCATGCTAGTGACGTTCAGGACCAGGGGATTCAGAAATACCGGACTGTGGTCAAGGCTCTCAGAAAGAGACGGCGGATCGGGTTGCTCCCGGTTCTTTTTCTCCTCATAGCAACAGCTGTAGGTACCTACGGGGCTACGTGGCTTTGGAAGAGATATGAACGCCAATCGCTGCAGCAGAACATGAACACGGGGGGGTACGTGCAACAGGAGCTTCCATCGGATCTTCCCGAGAAGAAAGGTCGTGCGGCGGAAAGGGTTTCCGTCGGCCCAGGAGAGCCTGTCCCTGTCCCTTCAACAGAAGTCCAGAGGGCTGCTACCCCGACACCGTCCATGGAACGGACGAATGAAAACCTGCCGGAAAAGAGAAGAACTGAAGAGAGTCCAGGATCCAAGGCTGTAAACGTTGGAAGCAGCCCATCGGAAATTCTCCCAGAGGAAGGTCCCGGCGAAACGAAAGAGGAAGCAATCCAGAAGCAACGCTTCTTCGTAGAAGCGGATCAAAAGACCTGGGTGCAGGTGAAAATCGATGGCAAGCACACCGAGGAAGCTTTGCTGCAGCCTGGAGACAGCCGGGAATGGGAGGCGGACGAGAGCATGCAGGTGGTGGTGGGGAATGCGGGCGGTGTTCGGATGATGTGGAATGGCGAGTCGTTCGGTATCCCGGCAAGGCCGGGATCAGTGCTCCGTTTTAAGCTCCCCGACCACATCCGGTAAGAATTTTCTGAGCTTTTGCTCTAGCCAGGGCCTTGAGCTTTGGATCATTGGAAGTTATGAACAGTGTCCACACTGAGGCGATCATCCTCTCCACAAAGGACCATGGAGAATCGGATCGCCTTATTCGTTTTTTCTCGAACGAGAAAGGGAGTCTCCGAGGTATTGCCAAGGGTGCTCGAAGGAGTCGAGAGCGCTTTGTGCATTCCTTCGAGCCGTTCAGTGTGGTGGAGCTGAAGTATTTGGAGAGAAGGGGGCTTATATGGGTTGAATCGAGCAGACTCCAGGAACCGTTTCTAGCTCTGCGAAAAGATCTGGAAAGGTGGGGTTATGCGGCATTGATAACGGAACTTGTTCTGGAGATGGTTCCTGAAAGCGAGCCCAATCCAGATCTTTTTTTCCTGTTGAAAGAGGCCTATGCCCGGTTCTCGGAGGAGCGGGAACCCATTAATGTGCTCTTGCTATTCTTGTTTCGCTTTCTGGATTTTCTGGGGTATCTTCCAGCCATGGATGCCTGTTCCAAATGTCGGAAGCCTGCTTGCGAACTGACTCGGTGGTGGTGGGGTGTGAAAAGGGGGGTGTTTGCCTGCCCTGATCACCGATCGTTTGACGATGATGAATTCCCCCTGGATCTGGGAACGGTCACACTCATCCAGAAATCGAGAAGACTCTCTCTGGATACTGTCTGGAGACTGTGCTTCAAGCGGGACAAGAGGAATGCGCTTCTGGAGGTTCTGATCGAATGGGTGAAGGAACTCATTCAAAAGGATCTGAACAGCGTGAGAATGCTGCGTAAACTCAGACCGGCTTCTTGAACAGAAAGGATAGAGAGGATTACAGTGGATCTAGCTAGTCAATTTCATGGAATAGCTGTGGCGCACCCTTCCATGGCTATTCTCCTGGCTTTCGTCGGAGGGATTCTGGCCAGTTTTACTCCCTGCTCCTACCCCATGATTCCCATAACAGTGGCTTTCATCGGTGGAAAAACGGAGGGAAGGCGCTGGCGTGGTTTTATGCTGGCTCTCTTCTATGTGTTCGGGCTGGCGGTGGTTTATTCACTCCTCGGTGCTTTTGCCGCTCTCACGGGCCAGATGTTTGGAAGCCTGACGACCAATCGCTGGACCTACCTTGTGGTTGGGAACATATGTCTTTTCTTCGGCCTTGCAACCGTGGGGGCCATACCTCTGCCTCCGCCCGCATTCTTAAACCGACTGCGGGTGAAGGACATGCCCGGCCATGATGTCATGAACAGCATTCTGTTGGGGGGAGCATCGGCACTGGTTGTCAGCACCTGCACCACTCCCATCCTGGGAGTTCTCCTGACCATCGTCGCTACTCAGGGAAAGCTGCTCTGGGGAATCGGCATGCTGTTCGCCTTTGCGTATGGAATGGGAAGCCTGGTCATCCTGGTGGGAACATTCACCGGCCTGCTGACTTCACTTCCACGTTCCGGAATCTGGATGCTCCGAATCCAGAGATTCTTCGGCCTGATCATGATATTGGCTGCGGAGTATTTCTTCATTAAAACAGGAGAGTTGTGGTTATGATCCATAAGTTGTTCCATGGCAGGTTTGCAGGGCCTCTGGTCGGTTTCACCGTGGCGTTGCTGTTTGTCCCGCTCTTTTCAGTTCAGACCGTTTCATGCGCGGAGGAAAAGGGGATTCTGGATTCACTTTTCAAGCCTGGAAGCAAGGATATCAGTGCCATCGATTTCGAGCTTCAGGATTTAAACGGTTCTGACGTCAGGTTGAGCAGGTTCAGAGGGGATCGTTATGTGCTTCTCTATTTTTGGGCTACATGGTGCCCATACTGTCTCGCGGTGAAGCCGGAGATCAAGAAGATCAGGGATCGCATCGGGCCCAAGGATATTGAGGTCCTGGCGATCAATGTGGGGGGCGGTGATTCACTCGAACGACTGAAGAAGTACCAGGAGGGCCATCCGGTGCCATGGCCTGTTCTCTACGATGGGAAAGGGGGAGTCACCCGAGCCTATCAGGTGCAGGGAATCCCTCTATTCATTCTGGTGGACAAGGAGGGGAAAATTGTGTTCAGAGACAACATGCTTCCCCAGGACATCACCAAGTACATGAAATAGGAATTGTCTGATTTTCTAATCCGTCATGCCGGAGAAGGCTGAAATCCGAGAATTCTTCGCGAATTCCGGGTCAAGATCGAATGGCACCCGCCACGCCGACCGCTGGATTTCTCGGGCTCGTACTCAGGAACTGGAGGGGAAGTATGAAAGATGTTCTTGCAATCATCATGGCCGGGGGCAGAGGTGAGAGGCTGATGCCCCTGACTCAGGACCGCTCCAAACCCGCCGTGCCGTTTGGGGGCATTTACCGTCTTATAGACATTCCCCTCAGCAACTGCATCAACTCGCAGATATACAAAATGCTGATTTTCCCTCAGTACAAATCCCAATCCATGGTGGATCACCTTGAAGAAGGCTGGAACATCTTTTCCGCCGACCTTGGCCATTATTTGCGGATTGCGGCTCCACAGCAACGACTTGGAAAGGAATGGTACCGGGGAACCGCCGATTGCGTGCGGCAGAACCTGTATCTCGTCGAGAGGGAACATCCCCGGCACGTGCTCATCCTGTCCGGAGATCACGTATATAAGATGGATTACGGCCAGTTCCGTGAATACCATGAGAAGACGGAAGCCGATGTCACTGTGGCGCTGCTGGAGGTTGATCGAAGTACCGCTTCTGAATTCGGCATTGCAGCGGTGGATAACGATCTGCGCATCCGTGCCTGGGAAGAGAAGCCAAGGGAGCCCAAAGGCATACCCGATGATCCGGAACGCTCTTTGGCATCCATGGGCATTTACCTTTTCAAGACGGAGATGCTCCTGGATCTATTGAGGACAACCGATGACGAGGATTTCGGTCGGGACATTATCCCCAAACTGATCGAAAACAAGAAGGTCATGGCCTATCCATACCGGCGCTTCAACAGGATCAGTGACTACATTCATACGGTGGACCCAGACGGTGCGCGGCAACTGCAGTATGTGGATTCAACGCGGGATTCCCAGTATTGGCGGGATGTGGGTACGCTGGATGCCTACTGGAACGCCAACATGGATCTAACGGGCATTAACCCTTTTTTCAACCTTTACGGAAGACTCTGGCCCATTCGAACGCACCAGCGGCAATACCCGCCGGCCAAGTTCGTCTTCAATCAGCCCGGCTCCGAAGCTGGGGCATCCCGGATTGGTGCCGCCGTCGACTCCATTGTTTCCCACGGTTGCATCATCAGCGGAGCCACCGTTCGCAGCTCCGTGCTCTCCTATAGTGTCATGGTGCGAAGTTGGGCGGAAGTGGACGAATCCGTCATCATGGATAACGTGGAGGTAGGACGCCATTGCAGGATCAAGAAGGCGATCATTGACAAGCACAATGTGATTCCACCGCACACCCAGATCGGAATCGAACCCCAGGAGGACAGGAAACGTTTTCACGTGACTCCCCGGGGGATTGTGGTGGTTCCAAAGGGCTATTTCAAATTGGGGATTTGAGCCGATTGTCTGTGAGGCAGCCTGAACGCAAGGGGTCTTCCCCTTTTACCGGTTCAGATCGGGCTTCACTCTCAGTTCGGGAGTAGCGTGTTCGTACTGGTATGCGACACGCAGAATCAGGTCTTCCCTGAAATGGGGTCCAAGAATCTGGAGACCCACCGGCAGTCCTTCCGATGTGAAGCCGCAAGGGAGGGAGATCCCCGGTATACCTGCCAGACTCGCAGGCAGGGTGAACACATCACTCAGGTACATCTGGAGAGGATCGTCGCTCTTTTCTCCTACTTTGAAAGCCGGGATGGGAGAGACGGGGGTGAGGAGCACATCACACTGCTTGAAGACATCCAGGAAGTCCTTTGTGATGAGCGTCCTGACCTGAGATGCCTTCTTGTAGTAGGCATCGTAATAGCCTGCCGAGAGGACATAGGTGCCGAGCATGATGCGGCGCTTCACCTCAGGGCCGAAGCCCTTGGAGCGGCTGTTTCGGTACATGGCCAGGAGATCCCGGGATTCGGATAGCCGCAGTCCGTACTTGACGCCGTCATACCGGGCCAGGTTGGAGCTGGCCTCAGCCGGAGCGATAATATAGTAGGCGGCAACGCCGTACTCCGTGTGGGGGAGTGAAACCTCCATGATTTCAGCCCCCAGATCATCACAGACTGTAATGGCTGCCTTTACAGCAGCGGCAACTTCAGGGTGCATTCCCTCGATGAAATACTCCCGGGGGATTCCCAAACGGAGTCCTTTTACAGGTTTTCTGAGTACAGCCGTGTAATTCGGAACAGGAACATTTACAGAAGTGGAATCACGCCGGTCATGGCCCGCCAGAACCTGAAGGAGCAGGGCCGCATCCTCCACGTCCTTTGTAATGGGACCAATCTGATCAAGGGAAGACGCGAAGGCGACAAGACCGAATCGGGAGACTCTTCCATAAGTAGGCTTCAGCCCAACAACACCGCAAAACGAAGCAGGCTGACGGATCGACCCGCCGGTATCCGTCCCAATGGCTCCTGCGCAAAGATCTGCGGCTACCGCCGCCGCGGATCCACCGCTCGATCCCCCCGGTACGCGATCCGAGTCCCACGGATTGCGCGTTTCCACGTATGCGGAGTTTTCGGTGGATGAACCCATGGCGAACTCGTCCAGGTTCGTCTTCCCCAGCAGGATGGCCCCGGCATTACGCAGGGTTTCGATGGATGTGCTGTCATAAGGGGGAAT
>JAAYUJ010000286.1 GCA_012517775.1 Deltaproteobacteria bacterium | reverse complement strand
TGAATCGTCCCGTCTTCATGCTTCCGCCACTCCAGCAGTTCGTCCAAAGCCCTCTCAGGTGTAGTGAAACACCCTGTCACTCGACTCACATAAGTGGGGTAAAGGATCAATACCCCTGCAGTCAGTTCGTCGAGGGTGAGCTTCCTGGAACGGCGGGCAATGGGGAGGACGTCCGTGGTCAGCCCCCAACCGGCATAAAAAGGCTGTCCGTAACAGGTGACCGCCTTGCCGCGCAGCAGTGCCTCGAAGCCTGCAAGCGACGTCATCACGTGGACTTCGTCCACAGTCTCAAGAAGAGTCCCCATGGCCACGTCGGTCACGATTTCATTGCACCAGCGACCGGCCTCGTTCTCTCCCTTGCCTTTCCGGCGCAGTCCCGCCACAACATCGGGATGCGGCTTGTAAATGATCCAGGCCTGGGGAGCGGCTTTCCGGACCGCCTGAAGCAAATCGACGTTCCGACAGATGCCCGGAGCCCCAAAACGGATGGACGCATCCGATTCCACCTGGCCCGGCACCAGGATCACCTGCCCACGAGACGCAGGCCGTCGCCATAGCGTTTCCCCTACATTGTACTTGGTGAGACCTTCCGTCACGATCCGTTCCCTGATCTGGCCGGCACGCACCAGGAGAGTGGAGTCGAAATCCGTTGTAAGCAATATTTTTTCCAAATCGGAGGGGCGAGTGGCATCGTAATAAACACCACGAGCATCCATCACCCAGGAAAGAGGGCGCACGAGATCAGCCCCGAGCCCCACGGAGCGTAGGAAGCCATCTTCCAGACCGATAACCTGATACGGCAGATCCCTGGATGTTGCGTCCCTTTCAGGGTGACACCAGGCACGGGAGTATGAGGCCTCCTTTTTGCTCTTCCGGACCGCTATGGATGGCAAGGGTCCCCACATGGTCACAGTCGCCCCGGCCGGTACCTGGTCCCGGCGCCGCACAAATCTGACTTCACTGCCCTGAAAAAAGGCCCTCACAATGGGCTTCTTCCAGTAGGAAAACCTCACGGCATACACCTGCTCCGGGAAACGCTCCCGCATTCGCCGCTGTAGAGCAAGATGTGCCAGCACCCGCTCGACCGTGCAGCGCCGGCCCGTTTCAGGGTCCACGTAGCGCGGGTACTCCACGAGGGCAGCATGGACGAGGTCCGGCAAAGAGACCTCCCTGCGACGGGGAGGTGTCGCCAGTTCGTCCCGCGTGAGCCCCCAGCCGGCGTAGAAAGGCATCCCGAACGTGCGTACCGGTTTGCCCCAGATCAGACCTTCGAAGCCCATTTGAGAGGTCACGGCGTAAACCGCCTCCGCCCCCCCCAACAGAGACGGCGGATGCACGTCGCGACTCCATATCAGCACCCGACCCGCCTGCCCTGGCGTCAAACGCTCGAAATGGCCTCGTTTCCGTCCGGAGAAAACCTCAGGGTGAACCTTGAGCACCACGGTGCACTTCGGATACTCGTCCAGGGCGGCATCGAGCATGCGAGTGAAGCTGGATGGTTCTGCCAGTCCGTAACGGATGGATGCGTCGCCGAAAGTCTGGTCCACCACCAGCACGAACCGTTCCGGCAACCCTTCGTTCAGCTCTCGAGCATAGTTGTACTTCGAGACCCTCCCGGCACGCCACTCATCCACGAGTCTCAATGCCCTCTGCGTCTGTGCGGCATCGTGGGAGGCATTGATGAATGACTCCAGGCGTGAGGGACCAGTCGCATCGTAGTATATGCCGAGGTCGTCGATCATCAGGGAACATGGCGGGTCTTCCCGACCGAGTCTTACGGAGCGCAGAAAGCCATCCTCCAGACGCCAGACGGGAAGGCCCCTTTCCTGCGCCAAGCGTTCTGCGGCCCTCGCACTGGGCCTGTGTCCCCACGCGAGTACTGCTGCAAGATGCTCCGGCTCGATTCCGGCTGAACTGCGGACCACATTCGCATTCAAAAATTCAGAAAGCTTCGGTATAGCCCTGAGAGCACGCGAGACGCCGATTACAGTGGTGGGATAAGGCTTTCTGTCAGTCACGCCGCAACGGAAGGTCCCCCGCACACCCGATTCCCACGTTACACAAGTGCGGCGATCGTGCCGGACATCCTCTGCATGCTCGGACGATGGGCTCCTTTGTGCCTTATAGCCCGTCGACCCGCCGATATCGTCCCGATACATGGGGAACCCCTCAAAAGGGCACCAGAATCCCAAGAAAGAATGGGGAAACTTAAGATCTTGCAGACGATCTCAGCAACTTCTCAATAAGCTCGGCTATAGACAACTTCGCAGGTCATGTTTCCATACCCTATACCTTGGTGCAAAGGCTGTCGGGATTGGCATTCCGACCTGCTTATTGAAAAGTTACAGATCCCAAAAAAAGCCCCTGGCAGTCTCTCTTTTTCCCTCACTGCGGTAAAAACCGGGGTCCAGGAAGCGCTGACGTATTGGATTCAGGCTTTGCCGCAATGGCATGAATCGGATTCAGAGAGACTTTTTTCGACACGCTCTTACATCACGCGGTTCGCAAACCCGCAACGAGCTCCTTCGACGGATCTCCGGAGATTCCCTGTACGGCGGTATCTGTATGGAAAAGCCCCTGACACCACTGCACAGCACCTCTGTACATGGAGGCTCTCAATTCCTCGTTTTGCAACAGGGACGTGATTGCCTTCACCCATGCTTCTTCATCATTCTCGCAGAGCAGCCCCGTCAGTCCATGAACGATCTTGCCGGTATAGGGTAAGAGCTTGGAATACACTCCCGCCGCCCCCAGGCGGGTGATGTCGAAAATCTTGTTGTGGGAACGCGCCCGATTGAACTCCGTATTGAAACAGGGCGCCAAACCGACGTCATAGCGGACGGTACCGGCATAGGCCAGATAATCCGTCCAAGACATGGGATGGACGACTCGCACACGGGGAATGCCCCGGTACAGCCGCCGGACACGAGTGGTCCCCATGATCTCGAAACATGCGCCGGGCATGATCTCCTGGACTCGCCTGACCACGGGAACCAACCACTCCATTTCGCGCCGATGCGCCCACGTGCCGTGGTAGAAATAGACCATCGGGCGCTCCGCAGCCGAAGCTGTTGCATAGTAGCGCGGCTCTCGGAGCTGGGGAGCCGACGCGGCATATCGCCGCGCCAATTCCGGCGTTGAAACCCACACCTCGCTGCAAAGACGCTGCAGCCGCCGCCGCATGCGGGCATATCGCCAGACGGTCTTCGTGGCATAGAGCAAGGGCAGTTCAGATGCACGAACGGCGGAGGGGATGTCGTCATCCATCAGGTACACGACGGCAGCCAGCTTTTGCCGTTGA
>JAAYUJ010000285.1 GCA_012517775.1 Deltaproteobacteria bacterium | reverse complement strand
TCGAGTTCTACAAATCCGCCTGCCCATAAGCAGCCTTTCGGGCCGGCATTTCATGGGTTTCTTCGAATCTTGAAGGCGGGAAGTGATTCCCGCCTTTTGCATGCCTTTTGGAAGAGATCCAGCAAAAGGACCGATACAGCGCCACACAAGTGGGTGTTCAGTATACATTTGTCATGCCCGCGAAGCTTATCCCTGAAGGCTTTAGGCAGGGAGCGGGCATCCAGGCTTTCTTTCTGGATTCCCGCCAAAAGCATGCGGGAATGACGTCCTGGGACATCGGTCACTTCAATCTGTGGAGCTTTACCATTCTGTACCCACATGCTCACAGGAGTCCACTCCCTTGTTTGTTCAGAGCTTTTTTCAGAACCTGCTGAACGCCCTGCAATGGGGCAGCTTCTATGCCCTGATCGCGCTGGGCTACAGTCTTGTCTACGGCGTGCTCCTCCTGATCAACTTCGCCCATGGAGACATCTTCATGGTGGGCGCATACATCGCCTTCTTCCTCGCTACCCTCCTCCTTGGCCAGTATGCGTTTGCGCTGCCCTTCGCCCTTCCTCCCATGGCGGTCTTCGTCATCACGGTATTGCTGACCATGGCCCTCACCGCCTGTGTAGGGGTCACCATTGAGCGGGTTGCGTACCGCCCCTTGCGAAGAAAGGGGGCTTCCCGCCTGTATGTGGTCATCACCGCACTCATGTGCGGCCTCGTCCTGGAAAACGGAAATCTCATGCTCCTGGGGGCAAATCGCCGCAGCTTCCCCGAGCTTCTCCCCACCGCGGTCTATTCCATCTCCGGTATAAACATCAGCAATATTAAAATATTGGTGATCATAGCAACGGTATGCGTTTTTCTCCTTCTTGAAACGATTGTGCGAAGGACCAAGCTCGGCATGGCCATGAGGGCCATTTCTTACGACCGCATGGCGGTGCCCCTCATGGGAATTCCCCTGGATACGGTCATTGTGTTCACATTCGTGCTCGGCTCCTCTCTGGCTGCTTTGGCCGGGGTCCTGTTCGCCATCGCCTATCCGGTTCTGGAGCCTTACATGGGTGCCCTCGTCGGGTGGAAGGCGTTCATTGCCGCTGTTATAGGAGGAATTGGAGAGATTCGAGGAGCATTCATGGGCGGCTTCCTCCTCGGTTTTGTTGAAATCTTCGTGGCCGCCTATTTTCCCTCTACGCTGAGGGACCTCATCGCCTTCAGCATCCTCCTGATCTTCCTGAGTATCAAGCCTACAGGCATTTTCGGGATTGCGAGGGCTACGAAAATATAGTCTATCAGGACTGAAACATGCGCCGTTTTACTTCTCTCATCCTCTATGCACTCCTTTCTCTCGTCATCATCACCGCTGCCCAGGGCAGATGGGTCAACCCGTATATCCTGCAGATCGCCATGTTTGTCGGCATCAATATTATCCTCTCCACGTCTCTCAATCTCGTCAACGGCTACATGGGCGAGTTTTCCGTGGGGCATGCCGGTTTCATGGCGGTGGGCGCTTACATCACATCGGTGCTGAACGTGTGGCTTTTCAGTTCCACCAAAGTCTTCGGCCCCGCTGTCCTGTCTCCTTCTTCCGCCATCTACCTCTTTCCGGTCACCCTGATCCTCGGGGGAATCGGTGCGGCGGTGGTCGGATTGCTGGTGGCCATCCCATCGTTTCGTACCCGCGGCGATTATCTTGCTATCATCACCCTCGCCGTTAATTACATCGTCAAGAGCTCTATTGAGAACATGCAGGTTATCGGAGGAGCAAGGGGATTCATGGGCATGTCCGGTATTGTCAATGCCATGCAGGAGGTGGTGAATGTTCCGTGGGTGCTCATCTGGGTCCTCACTTCCGTGGGGGTGACAGTCTGGCTGCTCCACCGCTTTGTGAATTCGACCTATGGCAAGGGCATCGTCGCCATCCGGGACGACGAGATCGCCGCTGAGATCATGAGCGTCGACACAAGGCGGATGAAAATCGTTGCATTCATGCTCTCATCGGGGCTTGCCGGAATCGCCGGAGGGCTTTTTGCGCACATCCTCGGCTATATCAATCCAGGGACCTTCACCATCATGAAATCCACCGAGGCTCTGGTCATGGTCTATCTGGGAGGGATGGGCTCCCTCAGCGGGGCCATTCTCAGTGCGGTAAGCCTGACACTCATCCTGGAATTCTTCAGACCTCTCCAGGTGGCCAAGTGGGTTGTGGTCCCACTCCTTCTGATCCTTCTCATGCTTTTCAGGCCGGAAGGCATCATGGGACACCGTGAGTTCACCGATGTTTTCCCGGCGTTGCGCCGTTTCTTCCCTTCCCATGGAAAGGAGAAATAGATGGCGCTGCTCGAAATCAGAGAGATGACGCATTTTTTCGGTGGGCTCAGGGCCGTCTACAATTTCAACATGAAGCTGGAAGGCGGGGAGCTTCTCGGGCTCATCGGCCCCAATGGCGCGGGCAAGACGACGGTCTTCAATCTGGTGTGCGGGTTTTACCGTCCAACGGAGGGAGAGGTTTTTTTTCAGGGAAGCAGGACAGATGGCCTCAAACCCCATGAAGTGACTGCTCTCGGCATGGCGCGCACATTCCAGAACATCCGCCTCTGGAACAGCCTCACTGTATTCGACAACCTCTGCATCTCCCAGCACCATCACCTGGGATACGGACTCTGGGATGCGGTCTGGCGCACGGGGAGGTACCAGGAGAACGAGCGCCGGGTTCGCAGGACTGCGGAGGAGCTTCTGGAAGTTCTGGGTTTGAGCCACTACGCGATGGAGTATCCCAAAAATCTTCCGTACGGTTTCCAGCGTCGCGTTGAGATCGGGCGCGCCCTTTCCATCCGCCCCAGTCTGCTCCTCCTGGATGAACCCGCTGCCGGGATGAATCCTGCCGAGATTGAGGAGCTCATCGAGCTGATACGCTGGATCCGCAAGGAGTTCGAGCTGACTGTCTGGCTCATCGAGCATCACATGCGGGTGGTCATGAACGTCTGCGAATGGATCAAGGTCCTCGATTTCGGGGAAACCATCGCCGAGGGGCCATCCGAAGAGGTCAGGAAAAACCCGCGGGTCATCCAGGCGTATCTGGGGGAAGAAGAGCCGGCATATGCTTGAGGTACGCAACCTTCACGTCAAGTACGGGAATATCGAAGCGCTGCAGGGGGTTTCCTTCCAGGTGAAGGAAGGGGAAATGGTGGCTTTGCTGGGAGCCAATGGTGCGGGCAAGTCTACCACTCTCATGAGTATCATGCGGCTGCCCCCTCCCGAAGGTCCACTCGTTACCGGCGGCAGCATTACATACAATGGTGTGAACCTTCTTTCGGCCCCCCCCCACGAAGTGGTGGCGGTCCACGGCATCGGCCTGGTTCCCGAGGGAAGGCACATCTTCGGCAACCTCACCGTTCTTGAAAATTTGAAGATCGCCACCTATGCCAGGAAAGATACCGAACAGATCGCCAGGGACTACGACCGGGTTTTCACCCTTTTCCCGAGGCTGGCAGATCGAAAACACCAGAGAGGCGACACTCTGAGCGGTGGAGAGCAGCAGATGCTTGCCATGGGCAGGGCGTTCATGAGCGGGGTGCGGTTCATACTCCTGGATGAACCGTCCATGGGACTGGCTCCATTG
>JAAYUJ010000284.1 GCA_012517775.1 Deltaproteobacteria bacterium | reverse complement strand
TGGTCGGCCTTTTCTCCGCGTCCTTCATGAATCAGCTCACCATCTCCACAATGAACTGGCAGACATTCTCTGAGCTTACTTTTCGATTCAATCTGTCCCAATCCGTGGTGATTTCATCTCTTTTCTTTTCGGCTGTCATGGGATTGCTGGGAGGAATGTTCCCCGCATTCAGGGCCGCACGGCTCGACATCGTCCTGGCACTGCGGTCCAAATAGCATTCAGGTGCCCTTGAAGAAGGGCTGTCCGGCGGTATCCGTCTGCACGATGTTATCCTCACACTGCATCGGCAGCGATGTAAGCTGCGTCCCTTTCGGTATGGGAGCCAGTCTGGTTGTATTCAAGGATTTCCCTTCCGCGCCGCGGCATACCCTTTATCCCTCTTTCTCACAAGACCGCCGGCGGCGAGCAGATGACTGCTCTTTCAATTTGGGATGCTTTCGGTTATGAAGTACGGGGTTTCGGGGTGCGCTGCACTCCATCCGGGGTTACCGCCTTCTTGATAACATATTGGAAAAACCGGCATTCCTGCTGTCTTTCCCGTCCGTGGAAAAATGGGCGTTACAGAAGCTGAGGATATTTAATGTTTCGTACATCCTCCATCACGGGATCGATACCGGCTCTTCTTGTGCTGCTGCTTTCACTCTTTGTCCCGGGCTCCCCCTGTTGTTCCATGCCCCTTGACGATGCAATATCCATGGCAAAAGACAATCTCCCTTCATTCAAAGCCGCAAAGATCAAGTTGTCATCTGAGGAGGCACTCTACGACGCGTCCCTGGGTCCCTATTTCCCGAGCCTCGACGGGGCAACGACCCAGGAGAAGCATGACACCAATCTGGGGGAATATGACCTGAGCGCTTATGACCTGAGTCTCTCATACACTCTCTTCGACGGAGGCAGAAGGCACGCAAACCGTAACATCGCCAGGCTGAATCGCGACAACAGCAGAGAGGAAGTAACCAGAAGCCTCCTGGAACTGGAGTTCGCCGTCAAATCCGCCTTTTACGCCGCAATGGCCAGAAAGGAAATCTTGGAGCACCGGAAGGTCCAGTTGCAGGATGCCGAGAAGGACTATGAAATCGCCCAAGGGAGAAACCGCTTTGGGGTTGCCAAGCTGTCGGATGTCCTTCAGGCCTCGGTAAGGTTTGAACAGGCGAGATTCACCCTTACCAGGGCCGAAGGAGAATTGAAGAACGCCGTTGCGGACCTGAATTCACTTCTCGGGCGCCCACTGGAATCTCCTTACGATCTTGAGGGAAGCCTGGACTTCCAGTTCACCGTTCCCAGCATCGAAAGACTTTCAGAATTGACATTGAAAAGGCCGGAGATTCGCCAAGCGGAAAACTCCGTGGGTATCTCAAAATACAACAAATCCCTTGAGACCAGTGCCTTCTTCCCCGACGTGTCTGCCGTCGCCTCATACAGCAGGCAGGAAGGAGGACTGTCGAGCTTCTCGAGTGATGATGACCGATCGATCGGCATCAGGGCGACGTGGAACATTTTCGAACTGGGAAAATTCTACCGGCGCAAATCTGCTCAGTTTGACATCAACGTCTCCAGGGAAAACCTGCAGGAGTCGATCAGGCAGGTTCTTCTGGAGCTCCGGAAAGCTTACAACGATTTCATCACCACTTCCGAAAATATTGGGGTAGCTCAGGAACAGCTGAAACAGGCGGAGCAGAACTACTCCCAGGCTTTCGGCGAATACAGGGTTGGAAAGGGTGACATACTCAGCCTTGTGCAGGCCGAAAGCTCCCTTGCTCTGGTGAGAGTGCAGTACACGACTGCCCGATTGGATCTCATGTTGTCCAAGGCCTTGTTGGAACGGGCTTCCGGAATCCAAAAGCTGGAATCTGTGGCGCCCTAGGCCGGGTTCCAGGTCATGCCCGGTCGCCTGAATCTGGCTTTCTCAAAAGTAGGCCGGGATTCCAATGCCGGCAGCGTTTGCACCCGGATGTCGGGTATGGAAACCCGATCCACGAAGCAGCCGTGACCAGGACTCATGGAAAAGCCGGGCCGAATCAAGCCAGGCAGATGGTCCGACAGGAGGTAAACTTTGAAGAAAGCTCTTTTGCTCAGCCTGCTTCTTGTTGGCATAATCGGAGGGTATTTTGCTTACAAGAGATATTTTCAGGAACCGGGCATGGAAATCATCGAGACTGCCAGAGCGGAGAAGGGGAACATCCGGGGTGTTCTGGTGGAGACAGGGATCATCAAGCCTCAGGTCGGTGCTGTCGTCAAAATAGGATCGCGCATCACGGGAATTGTCGTCAAGATGAACGTGAAGATCGGTGACAAGGTGAAGAAAGACGATCTCATCGCCCTGGTGGATGACAGGGAGCTTCGCAAATCCATTGAGAAGCAGAAAGCGGCTTTGGAAAGCGCTCGCAACACCCTTCTCCAGGTGGAGCTCACCTATCCGAACCGCATCAAGGAGGCTGAGGCAAATCTCCAGTATGCACGGGTGACCTATCAACGGGAGCAGGCACTTCAAAAGCATGAATATACGACGGAAGACGCGGTCGACAAGGCAAGGAGTGAATTCAGGGCTAATGAGGCCAATTTGAAACGTCTTCAGGATGAGTACAGGACCCAGCTGGAGATATCCAGGGCGAAGTTTGAAGAAGCGGAAGCCCAATTGAAGCAGTCGGAAGTCAATCTTTCATACACCAGGATCTATTCACCCATCAACGGAGTGGTCTCCGATGTCACCATTCAGGAAGGGGAGACCATTGTTACAGGGCTTCAGGTTGCTAATCTCGTGACCGTGCTCGACCCTACCCTTCTCGATTTGTGGGTATACGTCGATGAGACGAATATCGGGAAGGCTAAGGTGGGACAGAAGGTTGAATACTATGTTGATGCCTTTCCCGAGAAGACTTTCGGGGGTACTGTAGGAAAGATTTATCCGCAGCCGGTCACGAAGGATAACATCGTTTATTACCTGGCCATCGTGGAGGTAGGCAAGGAGGATACGAATTATCTCAAGCCGGAGATGACCAGCCAGGTCCGAATCATTTTTCAGGAGAAGGAAGGCATTCTCACGGTACCGAACGCAGCCGTCAAGTTCGATGAAGGAAAGCAGGTTGCATACAAGGTTATCGGACCGAAAAAGGTCGACAAGGTCGATATCAAAACGGGAATTCGCGGTGAGGACAGAACGGAGATCCTTTCGGGTGTTCAGGAAGGAGACGAGGTGGCCACCAAGATCGTTCTCCCCATGGCATCAAAATCCTGATGCCGCGAACAACGGCAACAAAGGTCCGCATACCCTGAATATGCCGTTTTCAGACGGGAAAGGGAAGATACCTGCAATGGGACCGGCGGGTCGAGGACTTGATTCATGCCTTTGTGTGTGCTGGAAGATGTGAAGAAGACATACAGAATCGGCGAAGATGAGGTTGAAGTCCTCAAGGGCATCAATCTTCAGGTGGAACGAGGCGAGTTCATCGCCATCATGGGTCCTTCCGGCTCCGGCAAAACCACCCTCATGAACATCATCGGCTGTCTGGATATTCCGTCCTCCGGTCGCTACATCCTTGCAGACAAAGAAGTGACACATCTTTCCGATGATGAACTGTCCGTCCTCAGAAATGAGCACATCGGCTTTGTTTTCCAGAATTTCTATCTCCTCCCCTACGCGACAGTTCTCGAAAACGTTCTGCTCCCCACCCTGTACATGGAACATTCCAAGAACGGCCTTGCCAGGAAACGTGCCAGGGAGATTCTTGAACTGGTCGGGTTGAGCGACAGGGCCAAGTTCAAGCCCAACCAGCTCTCGGGAGGTCAGCAGCAGCGCGTCGCCATAGCCAGGGCACTGATCAACAATCCGGACCTGATCCTTGCCGACGAGCCAACAGGCCAGCTTGACAGCAAGACGGCCGGAGAGATCATGGATCTTCTCGCCAAGATGAACGAGCAGGGGAAAACGGTCGCGGTCATCACCCACGATGCCGGCACGGCGGCTTATGCGCGAAAAACATTACGGATACGTGACGGGCTCATCGTTGACTAGAATGATATGGAAAGATTCGCGGCAATCCTTCAACAATCCATCCTGGCAGTCAGGGCATTTAAACTGAGGACCTTCTTTTGCGTCGTCAGCGTTGCCCTGGGTATTTCCTCCATCACCATCATCGTGGCTGCCACCGAAGGTGCCTTCAAAAAGGCCTTCGACATGGTGGCACTCTTCGGTCCCGATTCTCTCCTCGTCATCTCCGGCAGTGAGGAGGCGCGAGCTATCGGCCAGAGGGAGAAGACTCTTACCCTGGAAGACGTACAGGCGGTGAGGGAGGCGTTCCCGGGTGCTTACGTGGTTGCTCCGTCTACGGCAATGCCCGACACGACCATTGCATATCGCGACAAGAAGTACCAATCGATCGTAGTCGGTTCCACCAGTGATTTCAGCCGAGCATGGACATGGCCAGTGGTGGAGGGAGCCGACTTGACAGAGGATGACGTCAGAGGGTTGCGAAATGTTGCCATTCTAGGAAGTCATGTAGTTGACGAGCTATTTGGGGATGAGGACCCGGTGGGCAAATACATTTTCGTCAAAGGAATTCCCGTCCAGGTCGTGGGAGTTCTCTCGGAGCGCGGGACTACTCCCACGGGACAGAACATGGATAACCGACTCATCATGCCCATCACCACGGTGATGCGAAAAATGCAGAATGAAAGGAAGTATGTTTCTGTTTTCCGTGTCCGTTTCGTGGATCAAAACAAGTTGATCCAGTATGAAGAGGAATTGCGGCTCCTTCTGAGGCAGAGGCATCGACTCGCCCCCGACGCTCCGGACAGTTTCAGGATCATTTCGCCCAAGGAGATCATCAAGTTCCTCGCTGCGCTGACCGGTTCCCTCGTCGTATTCCTGGGAATTGTGGGAATCATATCCCTTGTTGTGGCAGGATTCGTCCTGGCCAATCTCTTCCTGCTCTCGGTGAGGGAGAGGACCAAAGAAATCGGGATTCGAAGGTCGGTGGGGGCGAAGAGGAGCGATATCCGCCTCCAATTTCTTGGAGAAGCCGTTACATTGACGACCCTCGGAGGGATCATCGGCTTTGTCTCCGCTCTAGGAGCGTCACGACTTCTCACCCTCATTGCCGCGTTTCCCATACATTTTTCCTGGAAGGCCTTCGTGGTGGGACTCCTTCTCTCCTGGTTCGTAGGAATTGCATTTGGGCTGCAGCCCGCATCCCGGGCGGCAAATCTTGAACCCATCGAAGCCATACGCACATGAGAAGGATATACCTCAACCTTATGATTGCCATCAGGTCTCTCTACAGTTTCAAGTTGAGGACCGGCCTAGCCGTTCTCGGCGTGTTCCTGGGAACCTTCTCCTTGATCCTCGTCTCCAATCTGTCGGCATCCCTCACCCGCAAAGGGGAAATGGAGATCGAGAAACTCGGCAGAGACCTGCTGGTGGTGCGAAGCGGCACGATTCGTCGCTTTGGCGGCGCCTCTCGGTTGCTGAGTGAAGCGACCACCCTCACCATGGCCGATGCCGCAGCTATCGCAGAGGGAGCGCCTTCAGTCCTGGATGTCTCCCCTTCCAGTCACAGGACCTTTCCCGTAAGATATGAAAGGAATGTTCTCGCCTCTATTCTGGTGACCGGTGTCACTTCCAACTATCCGAACCTGCGCAATTTCCATGTTAAGGAGGGGAGTTTCTTTACTGTGCAAGATGATGAGGGGTTGAGCCGGGTTGCCGTACTCGGCAGGAAAGTGGCTGAAAAGCTTTTCGGCGACAGTGACCCCCTCGGCAGGAATATTCTCATCTGGAGGGTGCCATGTCGGGTCGTGGGGGTCATGGAGGAAAAGGGAGTGGACCTTTCCAACGTCGACCAGGACAATCAGATTTTTGTTCCGGTCAACACGTTTCTCAGGAGGTTCGTCAACAAGAATTACATCAGTACCATTTACGTGCAGAGCGCGGGAAGCGCCTCCACGTCGGCGGCCAAGCGACAGATCGAATCGATCCTCAGAGAGAGGCACAGCATCAGGCAGGGCAAGAGAGACGATTTCACCGTGATCGACGCAAAGGACGTGGCGGCCCTCAAGAGTCAGGCCACTTCCATGATCACCATTCTTGGCAGGGTAGCGGCCGGAATTTCCTTTCTCATCGGGGCCATCGGTATTCTTTCGATAATGATTCTGATAGTCAATGAACGCCGTCTGGAGATAGGCATCAGGAGAGCGGTGGGATCGAGGAGCAGAGACATCATCACTCAGTTCCTGGTGGAGTCATCATTCATCTCTCTGATGGGTGGAGCTGTCGGAGTCCTCCTCGGCTTCCTCGTCACCGTGGTTGTCTTCAAGGTTTCCAGACTTCCTTTCACGATCTCCCCGGAAGGCTTCATCATTTCTTTTGTGGCATCGGTGGGTACAGGAGTCCTCGCAGGCATTTATCCATCCAGGAAGGCCATGAGCATCCAGCCTGTGGATATCATCCGCTCGTGATTGCCTTCACGGCGTTCCGCTCTTCAGACCAGTAAGGCTGTCTCCGGTGAAAGGCCGGGCATCACCATGAGAATCATGATCTACAGCCAGCATGTGCTTGGTATCGGACATTTCTTCAGAAGTATGGAAATCGCCAGTGCACTCCATTCCCATGAGGTACTTTTCGTAGAAGGGGGTGAGCCGGTCACCGGCTTTCAAGCGCCGGCTCACGTGCAGAGAGTCTTTCTCCCGCCACTCATGATGGATGCAGAGTTCAAAAGAATGGAAGTCCAGGGCGGCAATGTGGAAGACATCAAAGGCAGGCGCAGGCAGCTTATGATGGAGACTTTCCAGGCGTTCGCACCGGACATCCTCATCACCGAGCTTTTCCCTTTCGGCAGAAAGCAGTTTGCTTTCGAGTTGATGCCGCTTCTGGAAAGGGTCCGGGAGGGAATCGCCGACACGAGGATTGTGTGCAGCCTCAGGGATATCCTTGTGGAAAAGCGGGATCAGGATGCCTATGAAAAGAGAGTGCTCGCTACACTGAACCCCTACTACCATCTCCTTTTGATTCACTCCGACCCAGCGCTGATACAGCTTGACGACACATTCGTCCGGACTTCGCAAATCCGCATTCCTCATGCCTACACGGGTTTTGTGGTGAGAAAGTGTGTGGATGAGAAGAAACCTGACGGGGTCAAAGTCATTGTGGTCAGCAGTGGCGGCGGCAAGGTTGGGGTTGATCTCCTTGCTTCCTCCATAAGGGCCTTCAAAGTGATATCATCCGAGAACTTGCGCATGAGAGTCTTTGAGGGTCCATTCATGGAAGCCTCCCATAGAGCGCATCTGGCTGAGCTGGTATCTTCCGATGACCGAATCAGCATCCATCCCTTTACCCTTGACTTTCTTTCGGAGCTTGCCCGGGCGGACCTCTCCATCAGCATGGCAGGATACAACACCTGCATGGATATACTGAGTGCCGGTCTCAGGGCATTGGTTCATCCGTTTGGCCAGAACCGCGAGCAGGCCATGAGGGCTCGACGCCTCGAGAAACTGGGCGTCGTGGGAGTTATTGAGAGCCTGGCGCCGGCGTCGCTGGCATCAAGGATTCTGGAGGAACTGCAGGGGGAGCAGCGAAATAAGCTTGGATCTCTCGATATCGCCGGTGCGCAGAACACTGCTCGTATGCTTGAGGATTTAGCTGCAAAATGAATCTCTTCACAATAATCAGGTTGGGATTCCAATCCAGACGGCGTTTGCACCCAGATGTCGGGTATGGAAACCCGACCTGCGAAAGAGCCGTTACTCAGCTTTATTGAGAAGTTACCAAAATAATGGGTACTTTCTCAATAAGTAGGTAAGGATTCCAATCCCGACAGCCTTTGCACCAAGGTGTCGGGTATGGAAACCCGACCTACGAACTTGTCTATACCTGAGCTTGAATTCAGCAGCAATATTATAAGGATTCAATGGATGCGATTCATTCAGTGATCCGTTTTCACTTCCATTGAGGAAAGGTCTTTTCCGAGAGGCATCCAGTCGGTCAACTGAATTACTTTTTTCTCTCTGCACAAGGATTCGATTTCCAGGGCGGTCATGGGTACATTGAACAGGAATCCCTGGCCCAGCTCACAGCCAGCTTCCGTGAGACACCGGCACTGGTCCGTGCTCTCGACCCCTTCGGCAAGCAGTTTCAATCCGAGGTTCTCCGCAAGGTTGACAAATGCTCTGATGAGAGTTTTCGAGCGCTGAGGCGAATGGTCGAGACTGCTCAGGTCCTGTATGAAGGACTGATCGATCTTCAGACAGTCCACGGGCAACCATTGCAGATATGACATGGAAGAGTAGCCGTTTCCGAAATCGTCGATTGCTATGCTGACACCAGTGGATCGAATGGCTGAGAGAGAGCGCGTTATCGATTTGACATCTCTCATGAGCACGCTTTCGGTGACTTCAAGTTCGAGCCATCTGGGATCCAGCCCCGATTCTTCCACACAACGGGACACTGTCTGAGGGAAATCGGCCAGGCTGAGCTGAACAGCTGAGACATTGACGGCAACTTTGAAGGGATCGAAGCCCGCGCGCTGCCATTCGGCGTTCCTGCGACACGCTTCCCCCAGGACCCACTCACCGATGGGAACGATCAGTCCCGTCTCCTCTGCAATGGGAATGAAACGCCCTGGCGGAATGCAGCCTATTTCAGGGTGGTTCCATCGCAACAGTGCTTCCACTCCGATGATAGCTTTCCTGTTCAGGTCGTATTGCGGCTGGTAGTGCAATTCGAATTCCCCTCGCTCCAATGCCTTTCTCAGGTCGTTTTCCAACGCCAGCCTATCCACTACGATCGCATTCATCTCATCGGTGAAGTATTGATATCGGTTACCACCGCTGTTCTTGGCACAATACATGGCGATGTCGGCCTTTCTCTGCAGGGTAACCCCGTCTTCCCCGTCGTCGGGGAAGATACTGATTCCGATGCTGGCACTCATGTGCATCTCGTGGTTCTCCACAAGTACCGGTTCCTTCAGAACCTCGATGAGTCTCTGTCCTGTGGAGGAAGCATCCTCCCTGTTACTGATCCCTGCCAGCACCAGCATGAATTCATCGCCCCCCATTCGGGCCAGCGTGTCGCTCTTCCGTGTGCAGCTCTTCAGACGTTCCGCAATTTCCTGGAGCAGGAGGTCACCGATGTGATGTCCGAGAAAATCGTTGATATGCTTGAATCTGTCGAGATCAACATAGATAATGGCCACCTTTTGCCCGTTTCTGTCAGCCTGTGCCATTGCCTGGGTGAGTCTGTCTCCGAACAGGACGCGATTAGGAAGACCAGTCAGGGCATCGTGGTGAGCCTGGTGAGCCAGTTGATCGTTGAGCTGGCGCTGTTCTATGGCGACGGCGGCCAGCCTGCTCGCTGTTTCGAGGAGGCTGTGCTCGAAGCGCGTGGGATGGGTTGGACTGTTGTAGTACAGGGCAACGGTTCCCAGAATGCGGCCTCGGCCGGAAAGAATCGGCACCGAAAAACCCGCTCTGATGTTGCAGGCCAGGGCTGTGTCTCTGGAGTTTTCCCAAAGGGGATTCTCCGCGATGTCCGGTACAACGATCTTTTGCCCGAAATATGCGCATGTTCCACAGCATCCGCTTCTTGGGCCGGTGGCTTGATCTTCGCACAATTTCACCAGTTCTCCGGGCATGCCGGTGGAAGCCCCGAGAGACAGCTGATTTCCGCGCAGGACAAACAGGGAACAGATGGCATCGGGTCTCTGATGCTCGACCATTGATACCAGTCGCGCAAGGATATCCTTCAGTGGATTGCTCTTGATCACCATCTCGAGAATATGATTGCGCTCCGTTTCAAGAAGCTCCGCCCGCTTTCTCTCCGTAATGTCCTGAACCGTCCCCGTAAGCTGCTGAGGGTTGCCATCCGGGTCACACACCACTTCGACCTTATGGGCAACAATACGCTCACCGGCATTCGGCAGGAGCAGCCGATGGTCGAGTTCGTTGGGTCTACGCTGATTGAGGGTACAACTGATGGCATTCACCAGCGCTTCCCGGTCCGCGGGATGCACATATTTCATCAAGGCCCTCTTGCCGAGTTTGTCTTTCCCTTGCAGGATGCCACAGATGGAATAGGTCTCATCGGAACAGTGAAATTCGCCTCTTTCCAGATCCAGTTCCCAGCTTGCCAGATGAGCAATTTTCTGTGCCTTGGCAAGACGTGCCTCGCTCCTGCGCAGCATTTCCAGGGTCTGACTTGCACGAAGCATGTACCTGAGGCGTTCCGCGAGAACAAACAGGTTGATCGGCTTGGTCACAAAATCCGTAGCACCCACTTCATAGGCACGTTTGATGGAGTCAATGTCTTCAAATCCCGTGATCATGACAATGGGCACGTGACTGCCACCTCGCCCGGATCTGATGACTTTGCAGACCTCAAAACCATCCATCCCCGGCATCATGACATCGAGGAGAATGAGCTCAGGCCTGGCGATTTCAAAGAGCCGGAGAGCCTCTTCACCGTTTATGGCCACTTCAACCAGAAAGCCCCTCATTTCAAGAGACTCCCGAAGTATGAATCTTGTCGACTCATCATCGTCGACAACCATGATCTTTGATGCATTTGCCTGGGGAAAAGGATCTGTCATGTGGAGAGCTCGATTCATTCGATGTTTTGAGGATTCTTTCAGATCGCTTGGCGAAGCTTTCGTGAGATCCGCGAATGCGAACAATCAGAATATCGTTGCTTTTGTGCTTCAACTTGAAGGCTTTCCAGCTGAGACATTGTCCCTTTCAGTTCCACTGATCAACCGTCGATGAGAGAAGACACGGGCCGGATGCTGCCCTTTGTTTTCAGTGGCACCGCCCTGACCTTCTTTGGGTTTCCATGGGCCGGAGACAAGATTGCAAAAGTGGTCGATGAACACTATTATAAGGTTGCCTGTTTCGAAATAGAGCAGGATCCCGGCTTTCTCCGCCAGGACAAAAATGGGATTTATTGCTTCGTTTGATTCCGGAAGAAGCCGGAATCTGGAAATTCGAATGATTTAATTCTTGACGAGTATGTTCCTGGTCGGCAGGGGCACGGGACCGGCGAGGTGTGAATGTCCACTCTGCTGCAGTGATAGCGAAAGCATAGACCTGTATGCATAATGCCAATCAGTACTGCTTCTGTGGATCGTGCCCATGACGAATACGGTTGTCCAAAGACAAGTCGTCCTTCCCTGGGTTCAGGTCATCAAGATCGCTTTTAATTCCCTCAAGGTGCGTTTCTTCCGGTCACTCATCACCACGATCACCCTGGCACTGGCCATCGCCTTTGTGGCCTACACATGGTCCGGTTACGCAATACTCAAT
>JAAYUJ010000283.1 GCA_012517775.1 Deltaproteobacteria bacterium | reverse complement strand
AGTAATGACAGAATGCCTCTTTCTCGACCGGCATCGATCCAAATCGGCAGGGTCAGTATCGATCCGCCGTTGATCCTGGCGCCCATGGCCGGGATTACCGATCAGGACTATCGCCACCTCATGGCTCGGCACGGGGTGGGAATGGTAATGACGGAGATGGTGAGTGCCCGGGGAATCCTGATGAACCAACCCGAAACCTGGAAGCTTTGTGCTCAGGATCCTCCCCTGAGCATTCCGCTGGCCGTGCAGCTCTTTGCATCCTCCCCTGATGTGATGGCGGAAGCAGCGAGAAGGGTAGAGTCTTGCGGAGCCCAGGTCATTGATATCAATGCGGGGTGTCCCGTCAAGAAAGTAGTGAAGCAGGGAGCGGGTGCAGGCCTTCTGCGAGATCCGGATCGACTTGCGGCGATGGCCGAAGCGGTCAAAAGTGCTGTTGAGGTTCCGGTGACGGTTAAGCTGAGAACGGGCTGGAACAGAGGATCGCAACATATTGTCCAGATAGCCAGAATGCTTGTTTCAGCGGGAGTGGACGCCATTTCCATCCATGGCAGAACGGCTGTTCAAAAATACAGCGGATGCGCTGATTGGTCGTGGATACGCAAGGTCAAGGATGAAGTCGGTATTCCCGTCATCGGGAACGGAGATATATCAGGCCCTGCAGCAGCGGAGCGTATGATCGAGGAAACGGGGTGTGACGGAATCATGGTTGGCCGGGCTGCACAGGGTAATCCCTGGCTCCTCGATGCCATTGCAGCTCGATGGAACGATCGCAGAGCGCATCTGCTTGAAACCGGATGGCAGGATTTCATCAACACGGCCGTTGGCCATGTGGAAGCGTTTAGATGCAGGAAGCCGGGAGCGGTCGGCCGCTGCAGGACGATTCTCATGTGGTATTCCAAAGGCTGCCCCGGGAGTGCCGGGTTCCGAGCGCGGCTCGCTGAACTGGAACAACCCGAGGACATGCTGAGTTCTTTCACGAAGTGGGTGCACGGTTTTGCGTCCGAAGGGATCTCATTCCTGGCGACAAAGGTTCCAGAGATGAGCGGGTGAAAAGGGAAGAAATTATCGAGGAAACAAGATCATGAAAGTTATTGTGGCAGGTACCGCTGGTTTCTGCAAGGGGGTGAAGGATGCACTGGAGATCACCCTGGAGGCCATTGAAGAGCGTGAGGATGGGGAGAAGATTTGTACTTACGGCCCGTTGATACACAATCGTCAAGTACTGGATATGCTGGAATCGAGAGGGATCAGGGAGGAAAACCAACTGGAGAATTGCGCCGGCAAAAAGGTGGTGATTCGTGCCCACGGGATTCCTCCCAGTGAACGTCAGAAGTTGCGCGAGATTGGTGCGATGCTCCTGGACGCAACCTGCAAACGGGTTGCTCGGGTCCACGCCGTCATCAAGCACCATGCTCGCAGAGGCTATCATACGGTAATCGTGGGAGATGCTGATCATGCCGAAGTCATTGGCCTGATGGGTTATACAGGCGGCAAAGGGGTTGTCATCAACAGGCTGGAACAGGTGGATGAGCTACCCCGGGAGTGGAACAGAGTGCTTTTGGTCGCTCAAACCACACAGAACGAGGAGATTTTTGCCCAGATCAGGGATGCATTCGAAAGACGCTATCCTCAAGGCGTTGTCAAGAAGACTATTTGTGATTCCACGCATGAAAGACAGGCCGAAGTGAGGAGGCTTTGCTCGAAGGTGGACGCCATGGTAGTCGTCGGCGGCTATCACAGCGGCAACACGGTCAGGTTGGCTGAAGTGGCCCGTGAATGCGGGATCCCTACATATCACGTGGAGACGGAGGCGGATCTTGCGGCCCACGAGATGGCCCGCTATGCAACGGTGGGTGTCTCTGCAGGAGCTTCCACACCCAACTGGATCATCCAGGATGTGGTCCATTTTCTGGAATCCATCAGACCGGAAGCAAGGGACCAAAGCCTCAGGCTGAAGCAAGCCATGGAGTATCTCGTTTACGGCAATGTGCTCGCAGCGCTTGGTGCGGCCCTCCTGACCGCGGCAGCAGAGGCCTTCACTGGGTTGCCCGTTTCCCTTAAGGACAGTCTCATTGCGGCACTGTATGTTTTTGCAATGCACACCCTCAACATCTACCTGGATCATAATGCCATCGAGCTGAACAACCCGGGGAGGGCTGAATTCTATCATCGCCGCAAAGGGATATTCACCTGGACGAGCATTCTGGCTGTCGTCGGCCTCCTCTGGTTTTCCTTGAGCAAGAACGTTCTCACTTTTTTTGCCATGGTCTTGATGGTGGCCCTGGGAAGTCTCTATGCCGTTCCGATTCCCTCCCGGCTCAAGCGCCTGCAGCCCGTTAAAATCAAGGACATCCCCACATCCAAGACACTGCTCATCCCTCTGGCATGGGCAGCCGTCACAGTCTTCGTGCCTCTTCTTCCCTATCTTTTCGAAGCCTTCGGACGCCTGATCTATACTTTCTGGATCGTATTCCTCATGGTAGTGATTCGAACTGCCCTCATGGACTTCCTGGCAGTCCAGGGTGACCGCATGGTGGGGAAAGAGACGCTCGTGGTTCTGGTGGGAGAAACAACAGCAGCCCGTTACGTTGCAGGTGTCCTGGTTGTCTTGGGCTTTTTCCTGATTGCAGGCCCTCTACTGGCCAAGAGCAGTCATTTCACTTACCTGGCGCTGCCCGTGACGGCTGCCTACGGGTGGTTCCTGAGTCTCTGTGTTCAGAAGCAGTTCAAGGAAGCTTCCATGTTTGAGAGCATGGTAGAATCAGTGCTCATTGGGATGGGAATGGTTGCCCTTTTATGGAATGCCTTGACGTAACGGGCCTGGAGCCATTTTCTAGGGGCTTTGCCCGCTTCCCGGATGGAATCTGGCAATGCCCTTCAGCCCTTCCCTGAGGGACAGATCCGTATTGGGCACGTCCAGTTCAACTTCGTAGTAGGAAGGTTGTTCCACTTCGGGGGTGAGGGGAGACCAGGAGAGTCTGGAGACTGTCGCCGGGAAAGTGCGGGTCGGTATGGATTCGAGAACGACTTCGGCCTCTTGCCCGAACCGGATTCGGACTGCTTCATGCTCATGGATCTGGGTTTTCATGAGCATTGGATCCAGGATTCCAATGACCAGCGCAGGAGTCCCCGATGCCAGTTCCGCTCCATCGCGCACCTCCGGGTGAATGCCGATGACATGGCCGGAAATGGGAGCGATCAGCGAAGCTTCCTGAGGGATTTCATCGGATTTGACGGCCTTCCCCAGTTGATCTCTCAACAGGGTCAGATCATCTTTGGCGATTGCCGTCTCGAGTTTGAGCCTTCCCTGCAGCGCTGCACGGTTTTTTGAGAGAAACTGGCGCTCCAACTCGAGATTCTGAACACTTTGGGAAGATGCCATGTTGGCATCGGCAAGCTGACGAGCTTCCTTGAGCTTGACATCGAGACTGGTGATGGCCTTATCCAAATCAGCGAGCCGGGCCTGGAGGTCGGAGATTTGGGGAGGATCAAGCCGCCTTCTGATTTGCTGGATGACATCAGGGGGAAGCCGGTATCGGAGAAGGATTTCTCCGTGTTTCACCTGCTGCCCGGATTGCACCTTCAACGAAGTGACGATTCCCCGGAATGGCATGATCACATTTCGTTTGAGAGAGCAGAACAGCTTTCCCTGTACTGCGATCTGCCGCGGTTGCGTTTTCGAAACCGACGACTGGGTCGGTTGGGTCTCTGCGGCGATCGATTCAGGGAGTTGTCCCCGCTGGTGAATCTGCCCGCAGAGGATGACACCGGCCAAAAAAAGCACCGCCGCAAGCAAGCCGGGGAGGTACTTGTGCCGCCTTGGCCAAAGAGTTTTAAAGAGCTGAATTTTCCTCAGGATTGCCTTGACCGGGAGGGATCGAGTCATCGTTGGCCTTTTCATCCGAGCCTGGGCTCACATAGCTGTTGAGAAGATGCCCCGAGAGGTTCCTCAGGGCCAGCACCGCCTTCTCGTACTCCAATTGATTCGTAAGAATGCTCTTGCGGGCTTCGATATGCTTGCGCTGCTCAGCAAGAACGGTGGCAAGGTCTTCTCTGCCGGCATTATACCCGATTCGGACCTGCCTCTCCCGAAGAGACACGAGTTTCTCCTGCGAGCGGGCCAGCTTCAACTGAACTTTCGCGCTTCTCAGCTTTTCCTGGGCAGCCTTCCACTTGCTTTCCAGATCGGTTTCCTTCAGGCTGTTTTCAGTATTATACTGTTGCAGGATCGTCTTCTGGCGGCTGATGTTGTGAAAGCGTTTCAAACCATCCCATAAAGGCAGCTCGAAACCCACCGAGAAAAAGAGACCCCTGTCATGCTGAGCACTGAGAGGGTCGGTGGTGGTCAAACCAAAGAGCAGGTTGGGCATGAAACGCGCATAGGCGACTGTCACGTTGCGTTTTTGGAGGTCCACTTTCAAGTGCTGGATTTTCAAGTCCACGGACCGGGCCTTGGCCTCATCCAGGGAAGCCCTGTCGGGGTCAAAACCGTCAATCACCTGCTCATGGACATTCTGCAGACTCAGGTCGGGCATCTGGCCAGGTTGAAGACCGATCAGGTGCTTCACGCCATCCAGAACAGTGGCGCGTGCGACAGCCATCTTCTCCAGTTCGGCGTTTCCTACCTCCAATTCCTGCTCCGCCAATTGCAGATCGAGAGAGCTCGACCCACCTGTAGCTATTCGATTCCTGTGGAAGAGGATACTCTCCTTTGCAAGCTCGATCCACTCCTTCTGCAATGTCTCCAGGTTCTCCATTTTTTCCAGTTCCAGGTAACCGATGCCGAGGCGCTGCAGCGCGTCGGAGATGGCCTGCAGATGGGCCAGAACGGCGATGCGGGTGATGATCTTTCGGGCCTGCAGGGTAACGTACACTTCAATGGGATTATAAGAGTCTACGGCGAATTCCAGTGAATAGGGGTCATTGCTGTCGGACTCGGTGGGCTGGTGAGGATAGAAGCGCGTGCGAAAAGTGACTCCTGGAATGAAGGCATAGCGGCTGTCCGATTCGTCTAGGCTGCGCACCCTGACTTCGAGCGAGGTGTTGGTGAGAAACGGTGAGTACTGCAGGAGTTGTCCCACCGCTTTGGAGTAGTCCATCGATCCTGAAATATGCTGGTCGGGCTTGCCGGAAAGATCTTCCAGACACTTACCTTCTGACGTGGGACCGAGTATGAAAGTCGCTGAAAAGATCACGAGCAGGAAGAACTTCAAAAAGCGGTTCATGGGCTGCACCTCATGCTTGAGTCAGGCGGCAGTGTGCCCGGTTTTGGTGCAACGGACAGTACTCCATCCTCAAGAATGTAAACACGGTGACAACGGGAGGCCACTTGTGGGTCGTGAGTCACCAGGATCACGGCGATGTTCTCTTCCTCCACCAGTTGCTCGAAATGGTCCATGACCAGCTGACTATGCTCCCGGTCCAGTTGCCCGGTAGGTTCATCGGCCAGGATGATCCGTGGCCTGTTTACAAGGGCTCTCGCCACGGCAACCCTCTGTTGTTCACCTCCGGAGAGGAGATTGGAGGGATGGTGCAACCGATGAAGCAGATTGACCCTGGCGAGAGTCTCCCTAATCCTGGGCGTGCGCTCACTCCGCCTGACCCCCGCGTAAATCAACGGGAATTCCAGGTTTTCGTATACGGTTGTGTTCTCGATGAGGTTGCAGCTCTGGAAGACAAAACCAATGAACTTCCTCCGGAACTCCGCCTGCTGAGATCGACTCAGACTGAGAAGGTCTCTTCCAAGTGCCCGGTAACTGCCTTGCGATGGAATCAAAAGGAGTCCGAGAATGCTCAGAAGAGTTGACTTCCCGCAGCCGGACGGTCCCATCACCGCTGCCATTTCCTCATGTCCGACAGAGAGACTGACTCCCCGCAACACGGGGATGATGCCAGCCCCGTTGTGATAGGCGTGAGTGACTTCCCGGACCTCTATGAGGGGTGTATTCCCTGATGACTCAGTAGAGGGGTTATTCATAACGGATTGCCTTCACAACCTCCATCCGGCTAGCACGCAAAGCAGGATAAAAGCCGGCTCCTATTCCAAGGGCGAGGGCAAAGAGAAGGCCTGCTATCATGAAGCGGATAAAGAGGTCCTCCCGGGGCGGGCTTGACAGGAGCTTGCCGATCACCTCCATGATCGTTCTTCCAAAACCGATGCCGATGGCGGCTGAGCCCAGGCTCAGACAAAGGGCTTCAGTTAGAAACTGGGCCAGGATATCTCCATCTTCCGCTCCCATGGCCTTCTTCAGGCCGATCTCACGGGTCCGTGCCTGGACTGCGGACATCATCCCGTTCCAGATGCCAAAGCCGCCCAGGATGAGTGTCGCAACAACAGAGAGATAGATGAACCATTCCACCCACCAGACGATGCGCTTCACCCGTCTGAGCTGTTCCCCCGCAAACACGATTCTGAGCCTGTCGGCAGACTGGTGGGCTGATACCAGGGCCGACACGCTTTCGGCAACCCTTTCCACATCATCCCAGCTGGCGCATCGGATGTAAAGGCGGTCGGATGACATTCCCGTAATTCGATCCAATCCGGAAGTCAGAGGAATGAATGCGAACTGCGTCCGATCTCCCACCCCGAGACCGCCGAGGATTCCAGTAACGCGGTAGATGTCATGATCGATGGAAATGACGGAACCGACCGCATTGTTCTCCCCAAAAATTCTGTGGGCGAGCTCGGCACCGAGGACGCACACTCTCTGGCGATCCTGCACATCCGGTTTGCCAAAAAGCTCGCCGGACGCCGCATAGAAACTGTTGACCTCCCAGAAATACTCGTCCACGCCAAAAAGTGTAAAGCTCTCCGTCCTGTTGCGCCACACGGAAGAAGCTGCGCCTCTCTTAACACCCGAAAGGCTTACCAATGCGACTCCGGGAGAATTCCGTACGGCCTCAACCGTCTTCGGATCGAAGCGCTGGATTCGGGAGGATTGATGTCGATCGGGCAGGAATTCCTCAAAGTAAGCCTTTACGAGCGTGCAACCGCCGAGGAGTTCGAGATCCTGATTGAGGTTCTTCTTTACATCCCGACTCATGGTGCTCACAGCTATCAGTCCCGCCGTACCCAGGGCGATTGACAGGATGACCCCGAAATACCTTCTTCGCTGCCGAAGCACTTGCCGGGAGCTTACCCTGAGGATGTCAAAGAGTTTTGTCATGGAGGTTGATCATGCACAAATGTACTCTTTTTACAATCGGGATCCGTGGCAAACGGGAATTGCCGTGCCTCAGAGGACTGCCGAAACGAACTCGGAATCGGGACTTCGAGAGCAGCCAGCATTGCATGACGAGCAATCCACATGTCACGTGACGTGTTGAAGGGCATTGCCGTCCATGCACCAAACTCACATCGTTCGGCCAGCTCAGGGCATACTTCACAGCCTCAGAGCAAACCGCCACAGAGGTTTGCCGACCGGTCGGGATTTGCTGCCGAAATAAAAAGATTCCCGTATGGAAAACCGAGATCCATTTTCAACTCACAGGAGTGAACTGAGCGCTTTGCCAAGTGCTTTCCAATAAGCAGATCGGGATTCCAATCCCGACACTTTTTGCGCCAAGGTGTCGGGTGCGGAAACCTGACCTGCAAAGGTGTCGCTGCATGGAATTATTCAGAAGTTGCTTTGTCTGTTTCTATCCCCCCTGGATGGAGCAAAGATTGCCTTCCACCGGTCTTGGAGATGTCTCGGGTTCGTCATCTTCTCGACCAATGCGGGGAACTTCAAGATCCGCCAGGCGGATTCTGTACTTCTTTGCCAGACCTTCGAGCACGTTCAGCACGAAGTCAATGTGATGAGGTTCATGCGTGCTCATATAAGCTGTGCGGATGATGGCCTGTCCCTTGGGGACGGCCGGATACACCGCAGGCAAGGCAAAAACCCCTTCGTTGAAAAGTTCGAGAGAAAAGCGATAAGCCTTTTCTTCCTGTCCCACATGGATAGGAATAATGGGGGTTACGGTGTCTTTCGTCTTGAGTCCGATTTCCCGGTAACCGGAGCGGGCTCGTTGAGTATTCTCCCTCAGGCGCTCAAGGCGACCCGGTTCGTTTTCCAGGATATCCAGGCACGCCAGGACGGTTGCCACATTGCTTGCGGGGAGAGCCGCGGAGAAGATCAGTGTTTTGGAGTGATGTTTGACATACTCGAGGACATCCTCATCATCGGAAGCGACGAATCCTCCAACGGACGCAAGGGCCTTGCTGAAGGTGCCCATGATGTAATCGATCCTAGCGGCGGAATCATAGTGATCCGGTGTGCCTGCGCCCCGCCGTCCCATGACTCCCAGTCCATGGGCGTCGTCGAGGTAAAGAACCACTTCGGGGAATTCCTCCTTGAGCTTGATGAAGTCCGGCAGGGGAGAGACATCCCCTGACATGCTGAAAACCCCTTCTGTGATGAGGAAGATGCAGCTTTCCGGAAACCTTTCTTTTGCCCAGCGAATCTTACGATATGCCGCTTCAACATTGTTATGCACGAAGGGGACGAGTCTCGCCTGGGAAAGGCGGCAACCGACATAAATACTGGCATGAATCTCTTTATCGCAGAGAATGACGTCATCGGCGTTCGCAAGGGAAGCGATGGCTCCGAGATTTGCGCTGAAACCGGTAGTGTGAATGATGGCCCTCTTTTT
>JAAYUJ010000282.1 GCA_012517775.1 Deltaproteobacteria bacterium | reverse complement strand
TCGGAAGAGGGACTCGATTGCCTGATGACGTTCTTCTTCGGAATTGCATCCTTTGGGACGAGATCACCGTCAAACCGGGCAGTCATTTACGAAACTGCATAGTCACCGATGGAACAGTGGTGGAGGGCAACCACGAGAACGAAATCCTCTGTGCAACAATCCGATGATGACTTATTTGATAAGCCCGAGGAGGTGTTCCGGTCTCTGATGCCTGCTGTCGAAGAGCCTGCAGTCTCTTCGGCGGATCATGATCCGGTGTGTGTGACATCCCTCTGCGGAGACGGGTCCGACAGACGGTTCTATCGAATTCGCCGGGGAGCTTCCCGTTACGTGCTTCTCATTTCGCCGAGGCGGAACGGGGCGGGTATTGACGAGAACGATTCGTATCTGCTTATCGGAAAACACCTGTTTTGCCGCGGCATTCCGGTGCCGCGTATTCTTGCGGCTGAGCCCCGCCGGGGCTGTTTTCTCATCGAGGATGTGGGAGACTATCATCTCCAGTTGGGTGCGAAACGACCCGCTTGGAATATTGGTGTGCTTTATGAACGTTGCATTGGACTCCTTGTTCAAGTCCACAGAAAGGTTCCAAGTGGCTTCGAAGAGGACTTCTGCTTCGATACGCCCCTTTATGATCCACTTTTCGTCTACAGGCGAGAATTGGAGTACTTCCGGGAAGCTTTTCTGGTAAAGACTATCGGACTGGAAATCAGCCGGGAAGATCTTCACTCCGATTTTGAGCATCTCGCGGAGGAAGCAGGGGTCAGAGAACGGAAGATGGTAATCCATCGGGACTTTCAGAGTCGGAATATCATGATCCATCGTGGACGGCTGAGGCTTCTGGATTTCCAGGGCATGCGCTTTGGACCCCCCGCCTACGATCTGGCGTCGCTCCTCGTCGATCCCTACGTGTCGCTACCCCTGTGGCTGCAGGATGGTCTGGCGAGGCTCTATTGGGATAGCGCCAAATCTTTCCTGGGGGTTACCCGTGCGCAGTTCATGCAGTCCTACGCTTCCACGAGGCTCTGTCGGAATCTGCAGATACTGGGTGCTTACGGATTTCTTGGGATCGTGAAGGGGAAGAGACAATTCCTTCAGTATATCCCCAAGGCCCTCGAGCACTTGTGCGTCTGGCTTGACGGACCGTGCCGTAACAGATTTCCCGATCTGCGGAGAACATTGGACATGATTCGGTCGGGGGCGAAAAGTTTTGCGTGACATCCCGTGCGTAACCTGTTATAGGCCACTTTGCCGTTTGGGAGGGTTCTTTTCATTCAGAGAAAGGAAAATGCAGCGATGGCCTCCAAGACCAAGAAAACAAAAGCAATCCGTGCCAGAAAACATGCTCCGAACCCCATCAACCTGAAAGTGGATCGTAAGCGCACGGCGAAAAACCTGGATATCCTGAGGAAGGTGCTGGAAAAGCAATAGATTTCTCCGGGACAAGGAGTCGTCAGGGTCCATTTCTAAGAGTGGCTTTCCAGCAGGTTTCCTGTCCCCATGTCGCAATGGGCCCCCCAAATCCGGCTGATTGATCCTCTTCGCTCCTTCCCCCTTCTTTCCCCGCAATCATTTATCCTGCCGTTTGGATTTCCGCCAGGAAGCAGGTTGCTGTAACGCTTTTGATTGTTGCATCAGGCACGGAAGAACGCTCTGTTTGGCGTGAACATCTTTCCGGGATTAAGAATATTCAATGGATCCAATGCCTTCTTGATACGTCCCATTGCCTCCAGACCCTCATCACCGACCTCCCATTGCATGAAGGGAGACTTGGCAATCCCTACGCCATGCTCACCCGAGAGTGTCCCGCCGAGGTCCAGGACCGTTCGAAACAATTCTTCCACAGCCATCTCAGCTCTTTTCAGCTCATCACGGTTCTTCTTATCGAGCATGATATTCGTGTGAATGTTTCCATCTCCGGCGTGACCAAAACACACGATGATCAGGTCGTATTTTACGGCAAGGTTTCCGATGGCGCGAATCAAAGCCGGTATCCGGGTCCGGGGGACCGTGATGTCTTCGTTGATCTTTCCGGGCTTGATCCGCCCAAGAGCAGGAGACACGGCGCGTCGAGCTTGCCAGAGTTGCTCCCTTTCAGTTTCCGACCGGGCCGTTTCTACCTTTGATGCTCCCAGATCGAGGCATATCTCGGCGATTCGGTTTGCATCCTCATCGAGAACAACGGGGCGTCCGTCCACTTCGATGAGAAGAAGGGCCTCCACCTCCGTGGGCAGACCCATGTGAAGGTAATTCTCAACGGCGCGAATTGCGGACCGGTCCATGATTTCAATGGTGGAAGGGACGATTCGTTGGCGGATTATTTGTGATACGGCACGGGCTGCGTCTTCCAGGAGGGGGAAGACGGCCATGAGTGTTCTTGCACTCTCTGGAGTCGGAATGAGGCGAAGGATGATCTCGGTGAAAACACCGAGAGTGCCTTCGGATCCAACCATGAGACGCGTCAGATCGTATCCCACCACTCCCTTGACGGTTCGGGTTCCTGTCCGCAGAACGGAACCGGTCGGCAGCACGACGGTGAGTCCAAGAACATAGTCGCGCGTGACTCCGTACTTGACGGCTCTTGGCCCCCCAGCGCACATGGCGACGTTTCCTCCGATGGTCGAGAATGCAAGACTTGCCGGGTCAGGGGGATAGAAGAGGCCGTGTGGGGAGAGGCTCTTCTGAAGCTCACCCGTGATGACGCCGGGTTCCACAACGGCGATCATATTGTCCGGGTCAATCTCGAGTATACGGTTAAAACGAGTGAGAACCATCACCATCCCGCCATTTCCAGGAACAGCCGCTCCCACCATGCCCGTGCCGGCTCCTCGGGGAAAAACGGGCAACCTCTCTCTGTTGGCAAGCTTAAGAAGCTCCGAAACCTCTGCAGTATTCCCCGGGAAGACCACCACTTCGGGAAGGGAGCTTATTTTGCTGGCATCATAGCTGTAGCATGCAAGGTCTTCAGGGGAGCAGACCGTGTTTTCCTGTCCGACAATTCTACTGATTTCTGCAAACGGCAGGGACCTTCCTCTCATGGATGCCTTCGATCAGTTAAATTTTCGGCCTCTGAGGAACATGCCAGAAATATAGGTTATTTGCACTTCCTGAAACATGGACCATTAACGTAGAGTATGCATTATAGAATAACAATGCCCATGGAACAAGAAAGCACGTTTCTTTTGTGTTATAAGAAAACTTGTAGTGTTTTGTAACGAATCTGCCAAGGGAGGATTGCTGAATGCCTGGAACAGATATCATTGCTCAATCCCGCGTTCTGGTAGTAGACGACGAGGAAGGAGCAAGAGATGCGCTCGAGCTCATTCTCGAGGATCACTACGAGATAGAATCCGTCGGAGACGGAATTCAAGCCATTGAAGTCCTGAAGGAAAAGAAGTTCGATGTCGTGTTGTTGGACGTCAATATGCCGGACTTGAATGGAATAGAGACCCTGAGGCAAATCAAGGACATGGATGAGTCTATTGAGGTCATTATGGTATCGGCGGCGGATCGTGCACGGGAAGCGACCGCATCCATCAAATCCGGCGCCTGTGATTACATCACAAAACCCTTTGAACCGGATGAGATCCTTTCCGCCATAGAGCGGGCCCTGGTTCGCCGTCTTCCTGAAAAGGAGTCGGGGGAAGTGCCATGGTGCGAGGGCCGTTTTCGTTTTGAAGGCACGGAGATTGTCAGTCAGGCTCACAGCATGCGATTGGTTTTCCAGATGATCGAAAAAGTGGCCGCAACCACCAGCAGTGTACTCATCACCGGAGAAAGCGGCACTGGAAAGGAGCTGATTGCACGGGCGATTCACGCCAGAAGTGATCGGAGATCCAAGCCTTTTGTGGCCATCAACTGTGCTGCGGTGCCGCCGGAGTTGATCGAAAGCGAGCTTTTCGGCCATGAGCGGGGAGCCTTTACAGGCGCCCATGCCCGAAAAATCGGTAAGTTCGAGTATGCCAACTGCGGCAGTATCTTTCTGGACGAGATTTCAAGTTTGAGGCAGGAGTTCCAGGCCAAGTTACTCCGGTTTCTTCAGGAGAGGGAATTCAGCAGGATTGGGAGCCATCAAACCATCAAGGTGGATGTGCGTGTCATTGCCGCGACCAACATGCGCCTTGAACAGATGGTCCGGCAGAAACTCTTCAGGAGTGATCTGTATTTTCGGCTCAATGTCATTCCCATTGAAATACCTCCCCTGCGGGAGCGAAAAGGCGACATCCCTCTCCTGGCCAAGTATTTTCTGAACAGATTCAATCAGACTTTCAGTAAGAAGGTCAAAGGCATCAGTCCTGAGGCCATGGAATTGCTTGAAGCCTATCCTTGGCCGGGAAACGTGCGAGAATTGGAGAACCTCATGGAGCGTCTGGTGGTCCTGGGAATCGATGGCAGGACAATCGGTGAAGAGGAACTGCCCGTGGATGAATTACTTGGTGAATTCTCGGAAGGGCGCGACTGGGCTATAGAAGATCCTCGCCACATGGGACTCCAAAACGCCCGGCAAGCATTCGAGCGTCGCTACGTCACGAAGGCTTTAGAGCGGTGCAACTGGAACCTGACGGATACAGCCCGTCTGCTCAAGGTTCATCGAAATACGCTCATGCTTAAAGTTAAAGCTCTGAACATCATCAAATCCCGCCCGGGCAATTGATCTATCAATAAGCGATCCCCCTGGAGTCTTCTCAATTTCTCCCCGAGTAACCTGTTAGATTCCCTTGGAAAGTGCACAAAGAATTGTGCACTGCACAATTTCCGATGCATTGACCCTCAATGCTCATTCCACAACATAAAGACGGGATTCACCTCATTGAAATCCACTCTCTCCATGGCGGATCTCCATACAGAACTGCTCCGTGCGAGTTCTGTCATTTTCAGTATTCTGTAATTATAATAATTACTTAGTGCGACAATACCATCTGTGAAAAATATTGGTATGGCTGTTGCGTATACAATATAGAGGTGTATGAAAATACTAGAGTCTAATTGTTGATTCACTCTTTGAATGTCAAGCAATGGGAGGATATCAAAATGAAGAGGATTATGTTGCAGTTGTTTATTGTAGGCAGTCTGGTGGCAATGTATGCACTTCCCGTGTTGGCATCAGGTGGAGGTGGTCCTTAGGAATCTCTCTGCGGATGATGGATGTAACTGGATATTAGTATGAATATCGGAGGATTTTTTATATGAAGAAGTTAGTGATACAAATGTTCGTACTAGGCACTCTTCTTATTTCTTATGCCATGCCTGTCCTGGCATCCGGGGGTGGAGGACCGTAATACTCTTGCCTCTTTTTCCAGTATTGCAGGTCTTTCAGAAAAGCACGGATTTTCAGGTTCGTGCTTTTTCTTTTTGTAAAGGATATTGGGAGAGGATAGAATCGAGCACGAGTATTCGAGGGAGTCTTTTTGGCTGAAGAGAGGTGGATCGGATGACTCGTGCGGGCAAGATGCTCTTTCTCTTCGGGGTGCTGTGTTGGGGCCTTCTGTCGTCTTTCCATTCCATAGGCGGTGCCGCTGAAAACGATCTCCAGATCAAAGGGGCTGGGAAAGGCCCAATGGAGGGAGGGATCTATAGGGCTCCACTCCTCAACAATCCCAAAACACTTGATCCCGCCTTTGCCGAAGACGTCTACAGCATTGCGGTCATCCAGCAGATCTTTGACGGATTGGTGCAGTTCAGCCCTGATCTCTTTGTTGTGCCGGCGCTGGCGGAGAGTTGGCAGGTGGAGGGCCGGGGGACGGTCTATCGTTTTATACTGAGAGAGAATGGGACATTTCACAACGGTACAAGAGTCACTGCGACGGATGTCATTTTCTCCTTGAGTCGCCTAATGCGGTTGAGTCCTCCTCCGCTTATCCTGCCCAGTCTGCTCAAAATCGTCGGCGCCAGGGATTACAGGGACTTGAAGGCTGATCATGTATCTGGACTTCGGGCTGAGGGAGACCACATTCTGCTGGTTACGCTCGAAGAGCCCTACGTTCCTTTTCTCATTGCCCTGGGTATGTACCAGAGCAAGATCGTTCCTTCGCGGGAGGTTTTGAAAGAGGGGGCGGAATTCGGGATGAAGCCCGTGGGAAGCGGCCCTTTCAGAATGGTTTCCTGGCAGGCGAATCAAAAGATTCAACTGGAGCGCTATCCTGACTATCATGGTGGACAAGCTCGTTTGGACGGGATCAGCTTTCTGATCTATCCGGGTGGAGAGATCGAATCGGTTTACAATGCCTTCATTAAAGGCGAGCTCCACGAAATGCCAGTGTACGGACAGATTAGAGAAAGGCTGAAGGGGCACGGGGAATTGAAGAGGGTCCACAGGCCTTCCTTGAGCCTCCTTTTCTATGGAGTCAACTGCCGACACCCGGTTCTCGGGAACCCGGACATCAGGCGAGCACTCTCCCTGGCCATCGACCGGGAGAGACTGGTCAAAACGGTATATGATAATCAGTTTGAGCCGGCTCGAAGCATCCTGCCACCAGGACTTCCAGGTTACCAACCGGATGTGGACAGGAAGATGTATGACCTCGAAGAGGCGATCACGCTTTTCAAAAGGGCTGCGGGAAATACTTCCCCAGCTCTGGACACCATTGAAGTTGTCTCGAACGTTCAGTCGGTGATGGCTCAGTCTGAATTAAGCTTCGTCCGCGACGCGTGGGCGAAATTGGGAATTGCACTGGTACCGAAATTCATTCCGGACTGGTCACGGTTTGAGGAGTACCTCAAATCGGAGTCTTTACAAGTTTATCGCTATGCATGGTATGCGGACATGCCGGACCCGGACAATTTCCTGCAGCCATTGTTTGGTACTGGTGCGGTAGCCAATTTCATGCGGTTCAAGAATGATCGCGTCAATGAGATGCTCCAGGCTGCGAGGGCGATTGCCGATCCCCTTGAGCGGGCAGGTATGTACCATGACCTACAGAAAGCAATCCATGAATCCGTTCCTGTTCTGCCCCTGTTCTATCTGAGTATTGACATGGCATACCAACCATATGTGCAAGGAATTCAGGTGAATGCTCTGGGAGGGGCAATGCCCTATCAAAAGATATGGCTGAGCAGTCCGGAAGGTTGATTGGAACACAGACGCCCTGATTATGCCTGAAAACCTCTCCCTTCAAGGAAATCGCGTTTCCTCCCGATACGTCCCCCTAAGGTTTCGTTTCATCCTCATCAGCTCCTGCCTCCTGATCATTCTTCTGGGAAGCATCGCATTTCTGACGAGTATTCAACAGAGCAGAAGCATCCGCGCGCAGGCGGAGCGCAGGGGACTTGCTATGGCCCGCAGTCTCGCTGCAACGTCGGCGGTGGCTCTGGCGACATACAACTATATTGCTCTGGAACAGTGTGCAAATCGTGCCATAACGGACAGTGAAACGATATATGTCATCATCCACGACAAAGAAGGAAGAGTTGCCGGATACAGCGCCAGGCCCGATCTCCAGGGCAAGATCCTCGATGATGCTGTGTCACGAAAGGCTCTCTCTTCCATGGAGCCGATCGCGCAGGTCGCTTCCTCCATGGTCGAGGGAATTCAAGTCATGGATGTGGCGATCCCGGTTTTTCTCCCCGGCTCTGAAATGCGATGGGGAACCGTGAGAGTCGGTCTCTCCCTGGAGATGATGCAGGATCAAATCCGTCAGACTCAGATGATCATTGTCGGGACCGGTTTTCTAGCCCTTGTTTTTGGTATTTTTGTCTCCTCCTGGGCAGCACGCCGGATCACTCGACCCCTTGGGCAACTGATGCATGCCACCGTTGAAGCGGCTCAGGGCAACCTCAACCAGGAGATTGATGTTATCACGGGAGATGAGGTAGAGGTTCTGGCCGCAAACTTCCGCACTATGATCCGGGAGATCTTGGCGCAGAGGGAGCAATTGGAGCATCAGCTGGTGGAGATCATGCATCTGCAGCGATATACGGAAAAGCTTTTGGCGACGATGAAAGACGGTCTTATC
>JAAYUJ010000281.1 GCA_012517775.1 Deltaproteobacteria bacterium | reverse complement strand
TCCCTCCTCTCTTCTCATGGAGAATCGGAGAGCAAGAGCAAGAGATCGGGGGGCATGGCGGGCATTCCCCTACCGCTCACTTCCACAATGACGGGATTTTCATCGGGATCGTTGGACGGAATTTCGAAGGCGTCCTTAAAGATTCCGGTGGCGGTGGGAGCGAAGCGCATCAATACGGTGCACTGACCCTTTGGGGCCAGGGTTTGGCCCGTGCAGCCATCTTGCATAATGGTAAAGGGCCTTTCGATGGGGTTGGTGGGGTTGATGGCTCCCAGCATCAACGGTGCTTCACCGTCATTGCGCACCGTGACGGTGATCAGCGAGGACCTCCCGATGACCGCTCTTGCCAGAGGCGGATCGGTTGCCTCTACGGTGATGTCGGGAACGGCGGCATCCGCCCCCCTGCCACGCACCTTCAACGTGAACGGGTGCTTATCGGGGTCGTCGGAGGGGATGTCGAAACTGTCTTCGAAGTCCCCCATCTCGGCGGGGGCAAACCGAACGGTCATGGAGCAACCGGCGCCAGGGGCAAGGATTTTCCCCGAGCAACCGTCCATGACAATACTGAAAGGGGCCCCCAACGGATCGGCGGAAGCGACCCTTCCTATCTTGAGGTCGGCATTGCCGGCGTTGGTGACACTCACGGTGCGATCCATTGATGAGTTCACATTCACCCGGCCGAAGAGAGGGCTGTCCGGTGAAACGCGGAGGTCCGGCTGGATAGCATCGGGCTCAACCGTGGCGTCGGAGTCGCCAATGCTGGTTGTGCCGGAGCCGCTCAAATAGATAGTGATTGGGCTTTCACCGGAATCGTTGGAAGGAATATCGAAGCTGTCGGTGAATACGCCACTTGTGCTGGGCCTGAAAGCCACCGTGATCCCACACTCTTTTCCATTGGCCAGATGAGCATCGCTGCAACTGTCTGCCTTGATCCTGAAAGGATCTGTCAGTGGATCGCTCTCGGCTACGGATCCTATTATCAGATTTCCACCTGCCTGATTTGAGACTCTTATTGAGAGCTTCTTGGAATTTCCCGTCTTCAATGGGCCGAAGCTGAGGGTCTTGGAGTTCAAGTGAATATCGGGTGCGGCGCCGGTGGGTGCACCCGGTCCGCCCGGATCGAAGATCATGCCGTCTTGGGCTTCGACACTGTCACCCCGCAAGCCGTCGCAGAAATGGAGAAGAATGCGGGTGCGGTCCGTTTCATGGTAGGTCTCTTCGCCTGTCTTGCCGTCCCAGACACTGAAAGCGTACCATTGAGATGTGGAGCTCCCGGGGATGGGTCCATATTTATAATAGCTGGAAATGGATGTGTAGAGGGGAGTGAAGAGCTCTGCATCCACGCAGGCTCCGGTGGCGAGGCCGGTAATCTTGAAGGAGAAGAACCCAAAAGGAAAGTCGATGTTTTCCGGGGCGTCGCCGGGTGATGGATTGCCAGTGGCCCGGACATTTTTGAGGGCAGCGCCTCTTGGGACCGAAAGAGTAACATAGGCTTTTTCGTTCTTGGTGGGAAGGGACGCTGCTCTGCCCTCCTGATAGTCGGGCACGCCATTGTGATTGCCGTCATAATTGAAGTTTTTCCCCGAAGGTCCCATTTCGACGGTATCGGAAACATTGTCGCTGTCGGTGTTTCCGTCGATTGCGCCGAAATAGGCCATGGCATCCTTGTCCCCCTTCATTGTAATAGAGACGGCCTTGGTATTTCCCTTGGCGTCTCCGGTCCAACCAAGAAACTTGAATCCCGCTTTTGGCTTTGCGGTGAGAGTGATGATGGGAGAGCCCGGATAGGATTGCCGGCAATCTCCCGGGCAGTTGATGCCGGTTCCGCTGATGGTGCCGGCATTGGATGGACTGATGCCTACAGTCAGGGTGTTGGACGTGTTCGCGGCACTGGCCGAGATGATGTTCCCGGCGGGATCATACCGGTATGTGATGGTCTGTTTGCTGCCGTAGTCCGCTTTGATCAGTCTTCCCACCTCATCGTACGTGTATGTGAGGGCCAGTCCGTTCACGGCAAGTCCCACGGTCATAACAAAACACGCCAGCAGGAAACATCCAATCCGTTTGGCCCTGTACGCACTGTGAACGATCATCGGTGATCCTTTTTCTCGTCAAAAGCCCAAGGGTCCCTATCCATTCGCCGTAGGAGCGATGAAAATGTGCAGGATACCATCCATTCAGCGTCCCAATCGTGGAATGATCCCCATTGAAAGAGCCGGATACAGGGACTGAATCCGATCCTCCCTGGCGGCTTTGACTCCCTTGCCGGGGGTCACTTCGCTCTTGATCTTCAAGTAGTCCGAGTAGGACAGCCCCATACTCGGCAGCAATTCTTCCCGAAGCCACTTATTGGCTTCAAGGTATGGATCATCCGAGCTGTACATTTTGCCCCAATATCCTCCGCGCCCGAAGCTCCACTGCAACATGTCGTCCAAGGTGGCCCCCGGCTTGCCGGTTACTGGATCGTAGCCAACCGGGACGTTGGCGCTGATGGCACGCCCCGTGGTATAGCCCGCGACCCCCGCAATCGCAACGCCGGCCGTCACAGTGCCTGTGCTCAAGGTGGTGACATCTGCAGACAGGGTGGTCATGAGACCACCGCTGGCGGCCTGACTGCCAGTGCTTGTTGTTTCATATTGAATCGTTCGACCCGCCCATGATTCGCCCATGTTCATCAACTGCGGCGCTTCCCATTCAGAGACCATGCCGACCGTCTCTCCGGTTGAGTAGTAGGCTGTCTCCAAGCCCTTTTCAATGAATCCCATACCCGCCTCAGAAAGAGTAGCGGCTTCGGCTTCCCAAAAGGCGACGGTTTCCATAGCATATTCATCACCAACAAGAGCAAATTCTCTTAGAATTTCCCATGCCGTATAGGGTGAGAGGGGTTGGAGTCCCATTGGATCAGCCCTGTTCACCGGATCTCCATTTGCATAGGCGTATACGTTGGCCCCGACGTCGGTGCCCAATGGGTCCTCGTTGAGGAACCGCCCCATCTGGGGATCATAGTACCTCGCATTCATGTGACAGAGGCCGTTTTCATCGGTAGACACCCCGTGAAGCCCAAGAAAGCGGAATTCATTCGCTGTGGTTCCGGATGACCCGATCAGGTTGCCGTGGGGATCGTAAGCATATCGGTTGACCACTTTGCCGCTGCCGTCCGATACGGCGACTGCACTACCCCGCTCGTCACCGTGATAGACGCGGATCCTCCCTGAAGAATCCAAGGAGTAGACCAAACCGTTTCCCCAGATATGGTATCGGGCGGCCTCGCCTGAGCCATCGAATTCCATGTAGGTTCGATCCCTTTCCCTGAGATAACTGGTTTTCATCCCTTTGTGGACTTTGCTCAACCTGTTCCCGCTGGAATCATAGGTATATGCAGTGCGGCGGGTGCCGGCAGCCACTGCAGTCAAACGGTTGAACTCATCATATGAATAGGTTGTCTCTTCCTCGGCAGAGCCCTGCGAAACGAGATTGCCTTCCTTGTCATATTGACAGGACCTGGTCTCCGGACCTGTCCTGATGGAAACAGTCCTGTTAACCTCATCATAGGTGGAGGTTCTGCTCCAGTCCTTAACGGAGGAGTCTATCCCGCCTGTTTGGTCTGTGTGAGTAACCCTGCCTTCGGCATCACGGGTGAAAGCAAAGCCGACGATGGTCGTGCCGTTATCCTTCCGATGATTGAGGTTCTTCACATTGCCTCTTTGGTCATAGACGACGATGGTGCTCGTGCCGTTGGGATAGTCGACCCGTTTGAGACGATCGAGGGCGTCATATCGATAAAGGGTAATGTTTTTGCGCCAGTCGGTTATGCAACGTAATCTGCCGGCGCTGTCATACCCATAGGTCACCCTCTTACCGCCGGGGTAGGTCATGGATTTCAGGCGATTGCCCGGAGTGTAGGTCAAAGAAATGGTCTTTCCGTAAAGATCCGTCTTCGAGACAAGGCGATTGAGACTGTCCAGAACATAAGTGGAGGTTCCCTTTGGCTCCTCGACCGTAATCTTCGTTCGCCCGCTTTCCTTGTACTGGTAGGCATAGGTGATTTCAGATCCGTCAGGCAGTATTTGCCGCACGAGACGTCCATCCAGATCATACTCGTATTGAATGGTCGCTCCATTCCGATCCCGGTGACTGATGAGTCTTCCCCGGCTGTCATAGGC
>JAAYUJ010000280.1 GCA_012517775.1 Deltaproteobacteria bacterium | reverse complement strand
GCGTCGTTTCGCAACATGCTGGTGCATCGCTATGAAAGGGTGGACGACGAGCTTGTGTTTGGAATCTTCAAAAGACGCCTGGATGACTTCGATGAGTTCACCGCACTCGTTGCGGCCTGGGTCGATGAGCATGAATACGAGACTTGAGAGCCGGATTCGGGGAGGTCACCGGAATGGAGAGAGCCACAGGTCGTGCTCCCGCAACCCGCAGAGGCGTCGGGCCGACCGAGGCCGTCAGAAGCTGAGCGGGCTCCTGATGCGCTGGTGGCCCATCTCCCTGAGCAGATGGGTAGCGAAACTGTGGCGATTATGCCGAGCTCGGCATAATCGCCACTATGTTGCTCAGTTTAGGTTAAGAAGCTCTTTGATGGGACGATAAGAAAGAGAATTGAATCTCGCTTTGACTCGTATCCTGGACATGCTGCTTTTTGAGCAGGGAGGCGAGAGACATGGCGACCATCATTTTCGAAACATACGCATATATCAAAAAGCTCCATGCCGAGACCTTTGCCGGGATCATCAACGAGCAGCCGGCTGCCAAAAAGGACCTGGCGGAATTGGAGGCAGCCCTCAAGAGAGATATCGCCGCCCTGCAAGCCTGCCTCAAACGGGACATACCCGAACTGGAACAATCCATGGATATGCGCTTCAAGGAGGTGGAATACAAGCTCACCATCCGCCCTGGGGCCATGATGGCTGCGTCCGTCGCCATGGTTGCCGCCCTGGTGAAGCTATTGTAGTGGCCCCGGAGTGGGAAAATCTTCCCCCTCCAGAATCTTAGAGCATTGTGTATCGCTCAAAGTTCGTGAGATCGCACCGTTCGAATAAGTGGCCTGCGTTTTCTCAGTTATGCGACGGCCTCTCGAAGGTGGGCCAATTGGTCGAAAACGAGAAAGGACTCAAGGATTTCCTTTTCTGCTCTCATTAAAGGAGGCCATCATGAAAGGGCTTTTCATTGCAGCTGGATTCCTGGTGCTGTTCGTGACCTTTTCCGCGGCGGCACAGGCTTTTGAGAAGGATATCATCGAGACATCCCGAGGCCCGCTTGAAATCACGTTCATCGGCCATGGTTCTCTCATCTTCACCCATGAGGGAAAGATCATCCATGTAGATCCTTACAGTGCGCTGGCGGACTACAGCATCCTGCCCAAGGCCGATCTCGTTCTCCTTACGCACGACCACAGGGACCATCTCGATATGAAGGCGCTGGGGGCTGTGCGCACTCCAACCACCGAACTGGTCCTGACCGAGCTCTGTGCGAAGCAGGTGCAGGGAGGAATCGTCATGAAAAACGGGGATAGGAAAACGGTCCAGGGAATGGAGATCGAAGCGGTTCCCGCCTACAATGTGGTTCACATGCGAAGCGAAGGTCAGCCGTTTCACCCCAAAGGCGTCGGCAACGGTTATGTGATCACCTTTGGAGACAAGCGGGTCTATGTAGCCGGAGACACGGAAGACATACCCGAGATGAAGGCCCTCAAGGGGATTCACGTGGCATTTCTGCCCATGAATCTTCCCTACACCATGACGCCGGAGATGACCGCCAAAGCAGCCAGAATCATCCGACCCGCCATTCTCTACCCCTATCATTTCGGAGATACCGACACCTCCAGGATTGTGGACCTGCTCAAAGCTGAAAAGGACATCGAAGTGCGTATCCGCAGCATGAAGTAGGCCTGCTTCCGCCCATACGCGTCAGCTTAAGAGGACCCATGTTTCCTCTCAGGTGCTATCGCATCCAGCCGCCGAGGCACGTTTTGTTTCTTCGTGTGCTTCGCGCTTTTCGTGGCGAGAAGGCGGCTGGAGCCGGCCGACGCGTCATCCCCCATCTATGATGAGTGGCGGAGGTGGAGAGCAAAACACTTCGACGGGCTCGCCTGTTCGGGGATGGCGAAACCGAATGCACTGGGCATGGAGAAGATATCCGCAGTCGCCGGGAAGGGCTCTTGCCGGCTCTTTGATGCCTCCCCCCGGTGCATAGACTGGATCACCCGCCAGGGGATGTCCCGCGGCAGCCAGATGAATGCGGATCTGGTGAGGCCGTCCTGTTTCAATCCTTGCTTCCACGACGGATGTGTCCGCCCGCCGACTTAATACTCTGAAGAGAGTCACTGCTTGTTTGCCGCCGGGGTTGACCGCATGGATCGTTCCCAGGAGAGGGTGAGGCATCGGTCCGATTCTTGCCCTGATGACGAAGTGTTCATCCGGCGGAATACCCGTTGCAAGCGCCCGGTAAACCTTGCCCATCTCTTTTCTGCGCATGGCCTCGCAAAGGATGCATCGGGCCTCTTGAGTCCGCGCAAAAAGGACAACACCTGACGTACCCCTTCCGAGGCGGTGTATGGGAACAGCTTCGGGGTACGGCCTCCTCACCAGGGCAAGGAGGGTGTGGTCAAGAAACCCTCCTCCAGGAAGGGTTGGAAGTCCGGAAGGCTTTGCCACGGCCAGGACGTCCTCGTCTTCATGGAGAACGGCAAATGCGAGGGGGGCGTTCGGCTCCTCCCAGGGAGGGCGATGCCAGCTGATCTGCTGCCCCTGCTTCAGGATGACATTGGGGGATGCTTTCAGTCCGTCGAGGGAAATTTCCCCGTTCTCGATGCGTTCTCGCCACCGATCCCTCGAAGAGTGAGCATACCGCCCGGCCAGGTAGTCCAGAACCTTGACCCCGTCCCATTCGCGACCTATCCGATCTCGATATTCGTAGCCGCCGTTCAGAGCCAAGCCGGACCTCCGTAGCTTCTCAATAAGTTCCGGGTATGACTGCCTTGCAGGTCGGGTTTCCATACCCGACATCCGGGTGCAAAGCCTGTCGGGATTGGAATCCCGATCTACCTATTGAGAAAGTACAATTCCCCCTGAAACCGAGATCACTGGGGCCAGCCGGGGCAACGGGTGAGCTCCGTATCACGGTGGCCCCTGGCTCCTGCACGGCTCCGCATGTAACCAGGCCCGAAGTGGAGAGGGGGCTGCCGATGCCTGATCTGATCCCAGTTCTCGGGATACCGTGAAGCGATGTGGAACACGTAAATGTTCCCCAGGGGGCTGTCGTTCCACGACAGGTAAACGGTACCGAAACCACGGTCATCAAAGAGGCGCGCCATGGCATGAGGTGAGAATCTCCAGTAATCGCTATAGGTCTTACCACAGTGAAAGGACTGGATGAAGGGCACCACCGAGATCACGATGTCTCTGCTCAGGGCGCAGAGGTTATCCAACGCCCGGTCAATGAGGTAAACGTGTTCCAAGACCGTGTGGGTGAACACCACATCGTACCGGCCAGCCAGGCCGTTCGGCAGCCGTTTGGACTCCAGATCCAGTATAAGCTGATACTCCGGGGACTTGGGCGAGGATGTGTGATTGGAAATCTCATAGCTCCCGGCGTTTGGAAAATATTCCCGATAGAATCGACCCTGCTTATCCATGTCCTTCCCGCCGGAAACGTTGATGACCGCACCGGAAAACAGATCCCCAAACCTGCTCAGCTCACGATTCGACCAGACCCGTGGGGAGTAGGAGGAAGAAAAATGCCTCTCCAACCCGTGGAAAAGCCGATACAAGCCAATACGCAAAAACCCCGGCATGTGTCGATGCTCCTGGTTTTCAGGCGGGATAGACAGGATACGCCGTTCTTCCGCCCGATGGTGATAGCTACACTCGTTCAGGCTGAAGGGTTGCGTTCGCACTTCGATACCTTGCAGGAACGCACTGAGTCTTCCGCTCGCCCCTGAGCAACGTGTCGAAGGGTGAGTGGAAAGTAAAACTCTTGATGCTTAACGAGCATAGTCTAATTTCGGCTCACTCCACAAGCACGCACATCAGATCCATGACATTGGTAAGTGTGGGGCCCGTGAGCAATAGATCGCCCAGGTGACGAAAGAAATGATAGGCGTCGTTTCGGGAGAGGAAATCGGCGGGATTGAGTCCCGCGGAACGGGCACGCGCGGAGGTCGTGCCGTTTGCTATAGCCCCCGCTGCATCGGTGGCTCCGTCGGTGCCGTCGGTGCCTCCACTGAGAAAGCTGACTTGAATCCATCCATCCAGCGCCATGGCGGCGGAAAGCGCCATTTCCTGATTGCGCCCGCCTTTGCCTTTTCCCCGAACGGTAACGGTACTCTCCCCTCCGGCCAGCACACAGGCAGGAGGAGCCACCGGCAATCCTGACAGGCAGATCTCCTTTCCGATGCATGCGAGAACCCGCCCCACCTCCCGTGCTTCTCCCTGAATGCAGGAGGAGAGAATGACCGTTCGAAACCCCAAGGTCTCCGCACGGTCTCTCGCGGCGAGGAGTGCCCCCCGGTTGTTACCAACAATCACGTTCTGAACCCTGTCGAAGATGGGATGGCCCTTTTTGGGCGTTTCCGGACGAAGCCCGGAAGCCCCTTCCTGAAGATGCCGCCACACCGGCGCAGGCAGAAGGGTTGCAATCCCATAGCGCTCAACAATGCGGATGCAGTCTTCGTAACTGCTTTCGTCGGCAACCGTCGGGCCGGAAGCGATGACATCCAGTTGATCCCCGATCACGTCCGAAAGGATAAGGCAAACCAGAGTCGCCGGATAAGCCGCACGAGCCAGTCCGCCGCCTTTGCAGCGGGAAAGATGTTTGCGGATGCTGTTCATCTCATGGATCGTCGCCCCGCACTCCAGAAGGAGCTGTGTTGTCGCCTGTTTTTCTCCCAGGTTCAACGGCGGAATTGGGGCCGGCATGAGAGCGCTCGCACCTCCGGAGAAGGCACAGATCACAAGGTCTTCTTCGCCGCACTCCCGCAGCAAATCGAGCAGCTTTTCGGTTCCCTCGAGACCTGACCGGTCCGGAATGGGGTGGCCCGCTTCGACGATCTGCGTGGCTCGCAATGGGACCGCATGGCCGTGCTTCACCACGATGAGGCCGTCTGCAAGACGTCCATTGAGGAGATCCTCCAAGGCTTTCGCCATCGGAGCGGCAGCCTTTCCGCCTCCGATGAGAAAGACTCTCTCGAAGTGGTCCAGGTCATAGTCTCGGTTGCCAACAACGAGGCGATTTCCGTCGCGCCGCATGTGAGAGCGGACGGCAGCCTCAGGCTCGACCGCCCTGAGCCCCGCAAGGAATATCTCTTTTAAAACCAGTCTGGGATCCCTCACCCTTAACCCTATGAGGCTATTGCACCTGGGTTTGGAGGAAAGTGATCGTTCACCTCCCGCATCTGACAACGAGCTTCCCCTGGTGAGATCAATCTGATGACATGGACAGATTGTTACTATCAGGTCAGATCGCTTCAATCGTTGAAGGAGGCTTGGGTGCGATGTTGTAGGTTACACTCACAACACCAGGCACTGCGTGTATGATCTCCCGAGCCAGTTTCTTGAGGACGTCAAACGAGAGTTGAGTCGGTTCCGCCACCCGCGCATCAACGCTGTCCCAACAACGGACTTCGATCTGCAGACCAAAATCCCGCTTGCCGTCGCGCATTCCCGTCACCCGGTCCTCGTGAAGAATGGCCAGGTATTGAAATGCCTCTGTGTTCCGAAGCATGCGCTCGACAATTACGGTAGCTTTGCGAACCGTCTCGATGCGCTCCCGAGTCACTGCGCCGATCACCCGCGCCGCAAGAGCCGGACCGGGAAAGGGGATGCGATCGAATAACTCCGATGGAAGACCCAAGGCCTTACCAACTGTTCGAACACCGTCCTTGCGAAGTTCAACGAGCGGCTCGATAATCCGATAGCCGAAGGCATCCTGGGGATTGATGCCGAGCTGCTCAAAGACATTGTGCTGCCGCTTGATCCCTGCGATGGTTTCATCGATATCCGTTAGAATGGTTCCCTGCAAGAGGTACCTAGCCCCGCTTTCCTTCACGATTCGTCCGAATACATCTCGATAAAACGTCTGTGTGACAGCCTCGCGTTTCTCTTCCGGGTCACTGATTCCTGACAGGGCAGCGAAGAAATCGTCACGGGCATCAACAACGTCAACCATCACGCCGAGTTCGCGGAACATACCCGTCACCTGTTCAGCTTCTCCTTCGCGCATCAGACCGTTTTCGATGAATACGGTCCTGAGACGATTCCCCAGGGCTTGATGCCCCAGCAGCGTGACTGTGGACGAATCGACACCACCGGAGAGGGCGTTGATCGCGATCCCTTCCCCCACGGTTTCCCTGATGTGCTTGACCTTTTCAGCGATAAAGCTCACCACATCCAGCTCTTGTAAAGTAATCCCCCTGGCCATAATGAGATGATATTCCTTTCAACACATTGAGGCTACAGTGGTTCTGCCGGCGAACAGCAACCGCGTCCTGCACCTTGGCTCCGTGTATTTGAAAATGACCGCTAAAACAAGAACTCATGGGGTTCAGACCCCTTCCAATGGAGTCCCATCGGTACCGGCATAATAGTCATTCTTTCGGTGGTGCTTTACTGCTTGGTTCCATCAGCCTTGACGGGGAATTCGAGGTACTTGGGTTCCACCTTTCGCCAAGTCTCGTCAGGGTCGAAGGTCTTTACGGCCTGGGTAGCAGATGGCGTCATTTTGCCCAGATCCTTTTCGTAAACCTCGCCGTTGTGACTCACGATGAAGGTCATGATTCCCGAGGACCCATATTCAGCTGGATAGGCAACCAAGGCGAAACCTCCAATCATGTTGTCCTTGACCACATAGTCGTATGCTCCACCAGGCGCGCTCTTCCCTGCGCTTTCAGAATCTTGTAAAAATAGCCATGGTAGGGAGAAGGCTTGTTCTGGGACTTATTTCTTGTGTAGCCTTCCTGCATGGCACTGGCGGCGAAGGGCCCAAGAGGACTCTGTTCTTCGCCCTCCTTGGCCTCCCAGTATAGACCGTCCTGCTTACCGGCTTCGCTTGCAATCTTCTGTGCGTACTCCAGCAACTCATCGTCGTCCCGATCTTTCGAAGCGTATTCCCGCTGAGCATCAACATATGCCAGGCAGGTCTGAATAGTGCTCAATTCGTTCTTGCCGATGCGACGGTTCAGGATTTCCTCTTTCCCCGCCTTTGTATCCAAGACCCAATCCAGACCCCTCTTCACAATCGGAATGGGGAGAACCCAGGCGTCCTTGCCCAGGGTCAGGACGGCCTTACTGTCACTTTCCTTCTTCAGTTCATTCTTCTCCTCATACAGCAT
>JAAYUJ010000279.1 GCA_012517775.1 Deltaproteobacteria bacterium | reverse complement strand
TTGCATGTGTTAGGCACGCCGCCAGCGTTCATTCTGAGCCAGGATCAAACTCTCCAGTTCGTCCCTCTTAACCCTCTATTACAGGCCCAGCACTTACCCACTATTTAGTTTCCAAAGAACATCCCCCCCAACCACCAGGGACTTTGCAATGTACCAAAACCTCATACGAGTGTCAATACGGAAAATTGATAAAAATGCCGTGTTGAATCTTTTTTCATTCAACTGCCCGTATTCGATGAACCTTCTTCTTCCCAGCCTTCAGGAGCCCGCCTCCATCCCCAACATGCCCCCAGTCAATACGATAGTCGTGCTCTTCAATCCGCTCGTCATTCACATAGGCCCCACCCTGCTGAATCAATCTCCTTGCCTCGCCCCTCGACCTGCACAACCCTACCTCCGCGAACAACTCAAAGGCGGGAATCCCCGCATCGAGCCGGCTTTTTTCAATCCCTGTCGTCGGAACGGCCTTGAGCTCCTCTTTCACCTTCCTCGGTATGGAGCTTGAAGGCAGCAAATCCTCTGGGAGGTCCCGGCGCCCAAAAATACCGGTCGCCGACTCGAACGCAGCATGAGCCTCCTTGTAGCCATGGGCCAGAGCAGTCACCTCATAGGCCAGAATCGTCTTACAGGCATTCAGTTGCTGCCCTTCCAGAGCCTCCACTGACCTGATCTCGTCGATGGGAAGCAGGGTGTAGAGTCTGAGAAACCTCACCACGTCATTGTCGTCCGTATTCACCCAGTATTGATAGAAATCGAAAGGGGATGTCTTTTCAGAGCTCAGCCAGACCGCGCCCGACGCGGTCTTGCCCATTTTGGCGCCCGAAGCGGTAGTGAGCAATGGAAAGGTTATGGCAAACGCTTCTCTGGCCTCTTTTCGTCGGATAAGCTCTATACCTGCAACAATGTTTCCCCATTGGTCGTTTCCTCCCATCTGGAGATAACAATCATAATGTCTTGCAAGATAGTAAAAATCATAAGCCTGCAAAAGCATGTAGTTGAATTCAATGAAGTTCAATCCTGTTTCCAGCCGCTGTTTGTAGCTTTCAGCCGCCAGCATGCGGTTGACACTGAAATGCCTGCCTATATCCCTCAAGAACTCGATGTACTGCAGTCCCACCAACCAGTCCGCATTATTGAGAAGCAACGCTTTTCCATCAGAGAAGTCCAGGAAGGCCGAAAGCTGCCGTTTGAGAGCCAGCGCATTATAATTGATCTCTTCAATAGTCAGCAGTTGCCGCATTTCGGTCTTTCCGCTGGGGTCTCCCACCAAGCCGGTTCCACCTCCCACCAACACAATGGGACGATGACCAAAGCGCTGCATGTGAACCAGCGCCATAATGGGCAATAGATGCCCAACGTGCAGACTGTCAGCGGTCGGATCAAAACCGACATAGCAAGCTGCTGGCTTCTCCATGTACCTTCTCAGTTCGTTTCTATCGGTTGACTGGGCAACGAAGCCTCTTTCAGCAAGCACGTCGAGCACTCTTTCCAATCCGGGCACCTCTCTCTCCTTCCTGAACTCACAACGTATCAATCGACTCTGTCGATCCGCGGCGCCAATCCTTTTACTTGGCATATTCAACCGCTCTCGTCTCACGGATAACCGTTACCTTGATCTGCCCCGGATATGTGAGCTCTCCTTCAATCTTCTTGGCAATATCCCGGCTCAGCAAGACAACTTCCGCGTCGCCGACTCGATCGCTTTCTACAATGATGCGTAGCTCTCTTCCCGCCTGAATGGCGTATGACTTGCTGATCCCGGGAAATGAATTGGCGATGCGCTCCAAATCCTCCAACCGCTTCACGTAAGTCTCCAAAAGCTCCTTGCGGGCTCCGGGTCTGGCACCCGACAGCGCATCAGCCGCTTGAACCAGGATGGCCAGAATATCCTCCGCAGGAACATCCTCATGGTGCGCTGCAATGGCGTGCACAATGGCAGGGGCTTCCCCATGGCGCCGCGCGAGGTCTGCGCCGATTGTTGCGTGGGGGCCCTCCATCTCGTGGTCCATGGCCTTGCCAATGTCATGCAGAAGACCGGCTCTCTTAGCCTGTTTCTCATTGAGGCCCAGCTCCGCGGCCATGATTCCACACAGGAAAGCAACCTCCAGAGAATGCTGCAGGACGTTCTGCGCATAACTTGTCCTGTATTTCAACTTGCCCAGGAGCTTGATCAGCTCAGGATGTATGCCATGGACCCCCACGTCAAAAGCCGCCTGCTCACCCGATTCCCGGATTGAGTTCTCAATTTCACCATTCACCTTCTCAACGATCTCCTCAATACGAGCAGGATGAATTCGCCCATCTGAAATGAGTCGCTCAAGGGAAACCCTGGCCACCTCGCGGCGGATCGGGTTGAAACCTGAAAGAATGACGGCCTCGGGTGTGTCATCAATGATGACATCCACCCCTGTGGTGGCTTCAATGGCACGGATATTACGACCCTCCCGACCGATGATGCGTCCTTTCATCTCCTCGTTGGGAAGATTCACTACCGAAACCGTTTTCTCTGCTACATAGTCCCCTGCATAACGCTGCACAGCCAATGAAATGATATTCTTGGCTTTCCTGTCGGCAGCCTCCCTGGCCTCGGTCTCAAGCTTTTTCACAAGTATAGCCGCATCACGGCGAGCCTCACCTTCTATCGACCTGATGAGCATTTCCTTCGCCTCAGCAGTCGATATGCCGGAAAGCCTCTCCAATCTTTTCTGATGCTCATCTACAAGAGCCTCAAGCTCTCTTTCCTTCTGGATCAACTCCTGTTCCTGCTGCTGTAACTGCTTTTCCCGTTTGGAGATGATTGAATCCCTCTTGTCAAGAGATTCCGACTTTTTGTCCAGGTTTTCCTCCTTTTGGAGTATTCTCCTTTCGAGATTCTGGAACTCCTTCCTGGATTCCTTGCTCTCCCTTTCAAACTCCGCCTTCATCTGGAAAAGCGTGTCCTTGGCCTGGAGAATTGCCTCCTTCTTGATCGTCTCCGCCTCTTTCCTGGCCTCCGCGAGTATATTCCTTCCCTGCTCCTCGAGTTGCGTGTTCCTCTTCTCAAGCCAATATTGGCGAATGAGCACTCCCAGGCCCACTCCCGCCACCGCCCCTACCAGCAGCAATATCACACACGACATATAACCCATGTTCTATTGATCCTTTCTCACAGGAATCATGATTTCAAAAGCCAGATAAAAGGGCTTTCAGAAAGTTGCCGGCGGTTACCTCACGGGATAAGCTCAAGCCACTCATTTCAGAGAAGTCCAACGATACGGTAACGTCGAAAGAAAGAGCAGATGGCCCAAAAGGAAACCACTGAATCGGGAAGGTTCACCGGGTGGGATTTTGAAACAACCTATTCTGAATGAGACCACGGCAGGCATTTTGTGGCTCAATCAGTCTCATGAAAGGGGAGAGAGTCTGAACGTTGATTCTGTAATTAGTCCCCCGCATGATGCCGTGTCGGCAGGCGGTCTTGAACCGATTCGTTCAAGGTGGGCGCTCCGTTACTCCTTTAGGCTTTCAGTTTCCTGACATGCGCACCGGGGCAAGAGGGAGCTCCCGCATGATTTTGTGTTGGGTCAGGGACTTTCTGCCAATCACTAACACAGCAGGGGGCTTCTTCTCCAATCGCCGACTCGTAACCGGCATTACTAAACTCAACACTGCGTATACGCACAAACCGTCATGGCACCAGTCAAGGAAACCCGAAGCCACTCATGGATGCCCTGCAATTCCAAACACCTATAAAACCATCCTTGTCTATCGAACCCGTATCATTCGGGATTGCTTGATTGAGCCTTACAAATCGACAAAGCACTGCAGGTTACATGACTCGTTTCAATCTCTCTCCGTTATCCCTTTTTCCAGGACAGGTTATGTCTCAGTGATCGCTTCCCTTGTTTGTTGTTATTTCAGGCGACCTTGCATACAAACCCTTCATCAAAATTAACCGTACAATTATCCCCATCGGATAATGAACGACATCAGATCAATGCAATCCACCTCACCATTTATATTGTATGCAAGGAGACAAAACCAAGTCAAGCAGTGTTTCTTCATCCTGGAGGAGTCCTGATCGAGTCCTATTCAACCGTCACGCTTTTTGCCAGATTCCTCGGTTGATCCACATCCGTTCCTCGCAACACTGCAATGTGGTAAGCCAGGAGCTGAAGCGGTATCGTGAACAAAACAGGCGCCAGCCACGCCGAACTATGGGGAATCACCAGCTGGAAATCCGAAGCTCCAATCTTTTCATCCGGGTGATCCTCAACCACGGCGAGTATCTGGCCGTCTCTCGCCTTAACCTCCTGTACATTGCTCAGCATTTTCTCATACAGGTTCCCCTGCTGCAAGAGAACCACCACCGGCATATTCTCATCGATGAGAGCAATAGGTCCATGTTTCATCTCGCCAGCTGCGTACCCCTCCGCATGGATATAAGAGATCTCCTTGAGTTTTAAGGCGCCTTCAAGAGCAACAGGATAGAGAATTCCCCTGCCCAGATAAAGAAAGTCCGAAGCATGCATATACTTCTTAGCCAAGACCTTGATTTGATTGCTCATGGAGAGCGCTTCCTCCATCTTCCCCGGCAACTCGACAAGCTCCTGAACACATCGGGAAAGATCGTCACGGGTTAAGGAGCCAAGAGCTTTAGCGCAGTAAAGACTGAACAGGTACATGGCTATCAACTGGGCTGTGAATGCCTTTGTGGAAGCCACCCCTATCTCCGGCCCCGCATGGGTGTAAATCACACCATCGGCCATTCTAGCAAGACTACTGCCAACAACATTGACAACGGCCTTGCATGGTGCTCCTCCGGCAATTCCCTCCGAAAGGGCAGCCCGTGTATCCGCCGTTTCCCCCGACTGACTGATCACCATGACAAGGGTCTTTTCACTGATCATCGGTTTGCGATAGCGGAACTCGGAACCTAGATCCACCTCCACGGGAATTCGGCACATGGACTCGATCATGTATTTGCCAACCATGCATGCATGATAGGACGTTCCACAAGCTACGAGATATATCTTCTCCAATTTCTCGACTTCCGCTTCGGGAAGGTTGAGACCGTCCAGTCGCACAACCTGAGAGTGCAGGTCCAAGGCGCTTCGAAACGTATCGATGACAGCCTGGGGCTGCTCATGAATCTCTTTGAGCATAAAGTGCTTATAGCCGGCCTTTTCCGCCATCACCGGGTTCCAGTCGATGATCTGTGCAGTCCTGCGCCGCTGCTTTCCGGCCGAGTCTTCAACGCTGAAACCATCTCTTGTCAGAAAGGCAATGTCCCCATCTTCAAGGTAAACGATTCGCTTGGTGTAAGGGAGTATTGCAGGGACATCAGACGCAAGATAATAGCCATCGTCGGCCAGGCCAAGAATCAACGGGCTTTCTTTTCGAGCAGCGATAAGGCCGTCAGGGTTTTCTGAACAGAGAATCACCACGGCGTAGCTTCCCTTCAGTTGTTCCAACGCCCCGACAATCGACTCCCTATACCCCCAACCTGAACGCCACAGCGACTCGGCAAGTTTGACAATCACCTCAGTATCCGTCTCAGACGAAAAGCTGTACCCTTCCTTTTCGAGACGGGTCTTCACATCCGCATAGTTTTCGATGATCCCATTGTGCACCACAACAAAAGGGCCGGAGCGGTGAGGATGGGCGTTCTCATCGGAAGGCTTTCCGTGGGTCGCCCAGCGAGTATGGGCAATCCCGATCTCTCCGGAAATCGGGCTTAGTCTGAGCTTCTCCTCGAGGACAGCGATTTTCCCCCGAGAGCGTGCAATCTTGATCTCGCCGGCTTCGTCAAGCAATGCGATCCCTGCGCTGTCATAGCCTCTGTATTCGAGCCGTTTGAGACCTTCGATAAGAATCCCCCTGCATTCTTTGGTCCCCACATACCCCACAATGCCGCACATATTCCACTCTCCTGATCCAGAATATCGGAAATGTCATCACTGGATAGACATCCCGCTTAACGAAGCCTTCTGCAGGATGATGATTGTAGTCCACCACCAGGAAGCGAACAAGCCCAAACCACGCCATCATGCGCCCGCTGTCGAATTTCCACAGACTCTTGCTCCTTGATCAACCAAAGCACAGACTCTTCACAAATCGGACGATTCAGAAGCAAAAACAGAAAAGCCCTTCCTGAAAGGAAGGGCTCGCACAGACGCAGCTATCCAATGAACTCAGATCACCTTTTCTCCGCGATTCTCAGGCGGGCCATGGCTCTCTGCAAAGCGGCCTGGGCCACAGCGAACTCGAACCGATCCCTTGCCTCGGCCAGTCGTCGTTCCGCCCTCTCCCGGGCAGCTTTTGCCCGTATAATATCGATTTCCGTTGCTTCCTCAGCCGCCGTAGCAAGTACTGTGACATGATCGGGCAAAACTTCGGCATACCCTCCCATGATTGCTACATAGCGAGTTCCAGCCCCGACACGGAACCTCAGTTCGCCTACCTTGAGCTTGCTGAGAAAGGGTATGTGATTGGGCAGAACGCCGAACTCACCTTCCTCACCAGGCGCAACGACAATATCCACCATTTCACTGAGGACTTTCCTCTCCGGTGTCACTATCTCCAACAAAATCTTATCGGCCATAAGTTCACCATTTTCTTGCCTTAAGCAGCCATTTGCCTGGCTTTGTCTACGGCTTCCTCAATGGACCCCACCATGTAAAAGGCCTGCTCGGGAATATCATCGTGCTTCCCTTCGCATATCTCCTTGAAACCTCTCACCGTGTCTTCCATTTTGACGTACTTTCCAGGAAATCCTGTAAAAGTCTCGGCCACATGAAACGGCTGGGAGAGGAAACGCTGGATTCTTCTGGCCCTGGCGACCGTGAGCTTGTCCTCGTCTGAAAGCTCATCCATGCCGAGAATTGCAATGATATCCTGCAGGTCTTTGTATTTCTGGAGGATCTGTTGCACGGTTCGGGCCGTGTAATAATGCTCCTCACCAAGTACATTGGGATCCAGAATTCGCGATGTGGAATCCAGCGGATCCACTGCGGGATAGATGCCCAACTCCGCAATCTGGCGGGAGAGAACAACCGTTCCGTCCAGATGGGCAAAAGTGGTTGCCGGTGCGGGGTCCGTCAGGTCGTCAGCTGGCACGTAGACGCATTGCACCGAAGTAATAGACCCCTTGGTGGTTGACGTAATGCGCTCCTGCAATTCACCCAGGTCAGTGCCCAGCGTGGGCTGGTAACCGACTGCGGATGGCATGCGGCCGAGCAGAGCAGAAACCTCGGCACCCGCCTGCGTAAAACGGAAGATGTTGTCGATGAAGAGCAGCACGTCCTGCCCTTCAACATCACGGAAATACTCCGCAACCGTCAAAGCGGACAGGGCGACCCTTGCCCGGGCTCCAGGAGGTTCCGTCATCTGACCGTAAACCAGTCCGGCACGGGGCAAGACTCCCGAATTCTTCATTTCGTGGTAAAGATCATTTCCTTCACGGGTCCTTTCACCCACACCGGCAAAGACTGAGATACCACCGTGCTGCATGGCGATGTTGTGGATCATCTCCATCATGACAACGGTCTTCCCAACCCCGGCCCCACCAAACATTCCCATTTTCCCGCCCCTGGGAAAAGGAACCAGCAGGTCGATCACCTTAACGCCTGTCTCAAGGACCTTCACCGATGTGTCCTGCTCCGTGAAACCGGGAGCCGCTCTGTGAATGGGCATGAATTGTTTGGCATCAACACTCCCCAAACCATCCACTGTCCTTCCGACGACATTGAGCACACGTCCCAGCACTTCTTTACCGACCGGCATGACAATAGGCTTGCCCGTATCCTTGACAGGCATGCCGCGAACCAGACCATCCGTCAGGTCCATTCCGATGGTACGAACGACATTGTCACCCAAATGCTGGGCAACTTCGAGAAAAAGGTTGTCCTCTTCAGGACCCAAACCTGGATTGCTGACCAGCAGAGCATTAAAAAGGGGAGGAAGCTTACCCTCTTCAAACTCGACATCAACAACGTTCCCAATCACCTGCACGATTTTTCCCATATTCATGGGCTTCTTACCTCCTTGGCACTCAAGGGCCAAAACCTAAGGCTCCTATTTCAGGGCTTCAGCACCACCGACAATATCCATCAACTCTTTGGTAATTCCAGCTTGCCGTGCCTTGTTATACGTTAGCGTCAAGCTCTTGACCAATTCCTTGCAGTTGCTGGTAGCATTCTCCATGGCTGCCATTCGGGCGGCGTGTTCACCTACCGCCGATTGGTAGAAATAGCCGAGAAGTTGAATGTGAACGTAGTTGGGCAAAAGATCGGTCAAAAGCTCCTCGTGGGATGGCTCGAACAAGTATTCCCGCCGGCCAGCTTCTCCTTCTTCTTCCACCTCCGGCACAATGGGAAGAATATTGACCAGCGTCGGCAACTGCTTAACCATGCTGACGAAGCTGGGATAGACAACATAGACTTCATCCACCGCGCCATTTTCGAACATCTCGACGAGCTCGAGCCCCAAACTGGAAGCATCATCGTAGTTGGGCTTGTTTAAAAGGCCCGTCAGTCTCTTTCTCACATCATACCGACGCCTTCTGAAATAATCTCCGCCCTTACGGCCAATGGCAGTGATTGAAACCTCCAAACCCTCCGCCTGCTTTGCCTGAATGAATTTCTCCGCCATGGTGATCAGGTTGTTGTTGAAGCTGCCGCAAAGACCACGATCCGCTGTAATCAAAACAACCTCGATCTTCTTTACTTCCTCCCTGCGGGCAAGAAGAGCGTAGGACCCGACTTCCTCAACTCCAGCCGCAAGCCGCCGAATCACTTCAGTGAACTTAACGGCATACGGGTTGAATCGTTCCATATTCTGCTGTGCCCCGCGGAGTTTTGCCGCAGCGACCATGTTCATGGCCTTGGTGATCTGTGAGGTCTTCTTTACGGCGTCTATCTTTCTCTTAATATCTCTTAAGGTCGCCATATTGCACGCTCTCTCATCTCTATCAGTTCACTTCATGACGCCCTAACTAGCCTGAAAGACCTCGCCAAATTCTACAAGGGCCTTCTGGATCTTGGCATCCAGTTCGTCGCTGATGACTTTCTTCTCCTTGATCTCGCTGAGGATCTCAGGGTACTTTCTCTCCATGAAAGAGAGCATCTGGGCCTCATACTGTTGAACACGATCCACAGCTACCCCGTCGAGGTACCCACGTGTTCCCGAATAGAGTGAGATCACTTCCTTTTCCGCTGGCATGGGCTGATACTGGGGCTGCTTGAGGAGCTCAACAAGGCGCACACCCCGATTCAACTGAGCCTGGGTGGATTTGTCCAGATCACTCCCGAACTTGGCGAAGGCTTCCAGTTCCCGATACTGGGCAAGATCGAGCCGCAGACGGCCCGCCACCTGCTTCATGGCCTTCGTCTGGGCGGCACCACCAACGCGGGATACCGACAGACCCACATTGATGGCGGGACGCACACCCGAGAAAAACAGAGCCGGTTCAAGGTAGATCTGCCCGTCCGTAATGGAGATCACGTTGGTGGGAATATATGCAGAAACGTCACCCGCCTGCGTTTCGATGATCGGGAGTGCTGTCAGAGAGCCTGCCCCCAGTTCCTCGTTCAGCTTGGCAGAGCGCTCAAGCAACCGGGAATGGTTGTAGAAAATGTCACCAGGATACGCCTCACGCGCAGGAGGGCGTCTCAGGAGCAGTGAGACCTGCCGATATGCAGCAGCCTGTTTGGAGAGGTCATCGTAGATAATCAGGGCATGCCCCTTGTTATCACGGTAGTACTCTCCCATGGCTGTACCAGCATATGGAGCGATGTACTGGAGCGGCGCCGGGTCGCTGGCATTGGCGGCAACCACCACGGTGTACTCCATGGCACCATGTCGACGCAGTGTTTCCACCACCTGGGCAACAGTGGATTTCTTCTGCCCCACAGCCACATAGATGCAGATGATGCCGCTGTCTTTCTGGTTGATGATGGAGTCCACGGCAATGGCCGTCTTGCCGATCTGACGGTCCCCGATGATCAGTTCGCGCTGGCCGCGTCCGACGGGAGTCATGGCATCAATGGCCTTCAGGCCGGTGTACATGGGCTCGTTTACCGACTGGCGGGCGATGACGCCTGGCGCAATCACCTCGATCCGTCGAAACTCCGTGGCCTCGATGGGGCCCTTGCCATCAACGGGGTTGCCTACGGAATCAATGACGCGGCCAAGCACGGCGTTGCCCACGGGCACCTCGGCGATGCGCCCTGTCCGCTTGACCTCGGAGCCTTCCTTCACGAGGTAATCTTCACCCATGATGGCAACACCGACATTGTCTTCTTCAAGGTTGAGCGCAAGGCCGAAAATGGGCCCATGATCGGTCGGGAACTCCAACAACTCCATGGACATGCATTTCTCAACCCCGTAGACGCGAGCAATACCATCACCAACGGAGAGCACGCGCCCGGTCTCACTGAGGTCGACCCGCTTCTCATAATCCTTGATCTGCTCTCGAATAATCTGGCTTATTTCTTCGGCTCTGATTTCCATCAACCCAACCCACCCTTCTTCATGGTTTCTTTGAAATTGAGTAACTGTCGCCTGACACTACCATCCAAAACCAAATCGCCGATTCTTGCCACCACACCTCCGATAAGTTCGGGGTCCTGATGGAATTCGACGACGACTCTTTTCCCCGTCATTTTCTCCAGTGTTTTGCCGATTTCATCCAGAACAGGCTCGTCCAGGCCAACGGCGGCCTTCACCTGTGCCCGGGCTATGTTGGCATGTTCATCAATCAGTCTGTGGTAGTATTCTGCGATCTCACCCACATGCTGTACGCGTCCCTTCTCAATGAGAAGGTTGACAAAACTCTTCAAAATCGGAGTCATACCGGCATTTTCCGCTACTCTGCAAAACAACGACTTTCTCACTGCTTCTGGATACAGCGGATTACGGATCGCGTCTGCGAGATCCGGGATTTCCCTCATCAGATTTACCAGAGCGTCCAATTCCTGGCCGTATTGCTCTACCTGCTCCTCTCCCAGGGCTAGATTGAAAAGGGCCTTCGCATATTTTTTGGCAATAATTAGGTTTTTCACTACCTTGCCTCCACTACCCTCGTCATGAAGTCACGAACCAGGCGATCCTGATCATCCGCCTGAATGCTCTTTCGCAGAAGCTCTTCGGCAGCAGCCACGGAAAGTTCGACTATCTCCTCTTGCAGACTCTCTCTTGCCGCCTTGACTTCCTGCTGAATGGCAAGTTGGGCCTGCTCTCTGATGTAATCCGCCTGCTTCGTGGCCGATTCGATGATTCTTTGCTTCTCGGCTTCGCCCTCTGCAACATACTCCGCGATGATCTTGCTGGTTTCAACTTCCAGGGCAGCCAGTCTGGCTTTGTACTCGGAGCTCTTCGCGTCGGCCTCTTTCAGCTTGAGCTCCAACTCGGCGAGCAGTTTCCCAATCTGTTCTCTCCTTGACGAGAAGAAGGCGGTGATCGGCTTCCTGGCCAACTTCACGATCAGGCCCACCAAAACACCGAACACAAGAGCCCGAGTGAAAAAATCGGCCCAGTTCAATTCTCCGCCATGGCCTCCTTCTCCCGAAGCCGATGCCAATCCGCCGAAGGCCATTAGCAAGCCTGCTCCCAGAAGAAGCGATAAATGTCCTTTCCTCATCATCTCCCCCTCCGACTCTCCTGAGCTCATATACTTCTTCCCAATATCTTCTGCGCCAATTCCCTGGAAAACGCCTGCACCTGATTCTTCAGCTGGTCACGAGCCCCCTGTATGTCCTTACGGATGATCTCGCGAGTGTCCTGAACACGCTTTGCCGCTTCCTCCATGGCATCCTGAAGGACCTGCTTTTCATGCTCGTATCCCATTGCCTTCATTTCCTGAATCTTCTGGCGCCCTGCCTTACGAGCATCCTGAATCTTGCTGTTGAATTCGTCCACGGCTGCTGTCACTTCGGCATTTGCACGATCAATGCGCTCTTGTTGCCCGTCTACAAACTGCTGCCGCTGGGAGATGACCCGGCGGATCGGGCGGAATAGCACGAGATTCATGAGGAAGACCAGCAGGAGGACATTAACCAGTTGAATGATAAACGTGAGATTAATGCTAATCATACTTCCCCTTCCTGTTCCTAAGCGAGAACTTGTGACGGTTAAAAACTGCACTTGTGACCCGTTGCACAAACCTCCCCCTCTGGCACACACCTTCCGATGCGCCTGCAGGCGATGTTTGCAACAGCATGGAAGCGGATTATGTGGGTCGCTGTTAGCACAAGTTCAACCCATTGGCAAGTGAAAAGTAAGAATAATCTCAATCGATTTCCGCAGGGTGCCCCTCCCGTCGAGACTGTTCTAGCGAGCATGGAAAATATACCGGCGCATGCTCACGTTCTCGATCAGCCCAATCGCCACACATAGAGTGATGAGTGAGGATCCACCGTAACTCACAAAGGGAAGGGTGATCCCAACGACGGGGAGAAGCCCGATGACCATCCCGATATTGATGATCACCTGCCAGAGTATCAGAGCCGCCATGCCGACAACCAGCAGGGACCCGTACCTGTCCTTGGATCGCCTGGCCACCCTGAGGCTCAGAAGTATGAGAAGGGCGAACAGAACAAGCAGACCGGCGCACCCTACGAACCCCCACTCCTCCGCCCAGACGGAGAATATGAAATCCGTATGCTTTTCCGGAAGGAAATGCAATTTGTTCTGCGTCCCGTTCAGAAACCCTTTTCCCCATAGCATTCCCGACCCGATGGCAATCTTGGACTGCCGAATGTGATAACCAGCTCCCAAAGGATCCAGATCCGGCCGAAGAAGGATGAGGATGCGGCGTTTCTGATAGGGCTTCAAAACGTTTTCCCAGAGGGGATACAAGAGAGGGACGAGCATGATTGTCGAGAACATGATATATCGCCATCTGATACCCATGAAGAGGAAGATGGTTGCAGCAATCGCAGCGAAAGAGATGGCCGTACCGAGGTCCGGTTCGGCCAGAATCAGCAGCATTGGCAACAGAACCGTCCCGGCAGGGATGAGAAGACGCCGCAGACTAGGGTAAGGCGTGATCTCCTGAGAAGAGAAATAGCTTGCAAGTTGAACGACTATGGCTACTTTCATGAACTCCGACGGCTGAAACTGGAACCCTCCAATCTCCAGCCAGCGTCGCGATCCATTTACCTCCTTGCCTATCAAC
>JAAYUJ010000030.1 GCA_012517775.1 Deltaproteobacteria bacterium | reverse complement strand
CGTTTCTCCCGATATTGGCGCAAGTGCGGATCCAGATTGAGGGCAAGATAGATGTGTTGCTGGGGACTGCCGAATCCCATTTTGCGGAAGAAATGGAGTGCGGGAAGATTGTCCGCTTCCGAATCCACCAGGAGCATGCGAACCCCGTCTTCCAGCATCAGGTCGCGAAACCGGTGAAAGAGCTTCGACGCTATTCCGTATCCCCGAAAATCTGAATCAATCCCCAACCAGACCAGGTAGCCGTATTTCCACGCGGAATGGCTTTTTGTAACCGTGGTGCCAAGTGCAAAGCCCACGATCTGTTCGTCCAGTTCCGCAACGAGGCAATACTCCGTATCGGATTGAAAGAAATTGATGACCTCGTATTCGTCCCAGGTTCGATAGAGGTTTGGGACCTCCCTCGCCGTGAACAGTTTTTCACCAAGGTGAAAGACTGCTGCAATATCGTCTATTTCCATGTTCCGGATTTCGACGACGACTCTCTTCTTCTTATGATGATCTGCTTCTTCGGTTTCCATGCTGTATCACTTCTTCTTGGTTCCTTTTTGAAAACGCTCTGTTGTGTTTCGCGCTTTCCGCATGAGACTGGTAAGGGTAACGCTCTTCTGGTTCCTCAGATTCTGACGGATTCTCTCCTTCCGTTTGAGATCACCGTACTTGCCGAATCGACTGCTCCCTCGTCCATGCATGGCCTCTTCACCCTTTCCGAATCTGTCTGATTTCCGTCACATAAACCTGCCAGTCAGGCAAAACCTGCAAACTTGGATCAGTCTGCAACCGGTGGGAGCTGTCCATCATATGATCCTCTTGTCGCGGCGAGAATTCATCAGAATCCGGTCGCACCCTCGCAATGAGTAGGTCGGGATTCCAATCCCGACAGCCTTTGTGCTGATGTGGCAGGTATGGAAACCCGACCTGCGAAGCTATGATTACCTGGGCTGATTGAGAAGTTACGGTTTGGTCCTGCCCTGAAGTGACAAAACGGTGTCAAAGGCCTTCCACATGCCATACCCGACGCATTTTCCCAGCAGGATCAGTCAACGCCGGAAAACTCGGGATAAAGCTTCTTGATGCACTGGGGGCACATGCCGTGGGTCAACTGGGCTTCCGTGTGTTCCGTGAGATATTTTTCAAGAAGAATCCAGGATTCCTGTTTCAAAGGATCCGAATCCTTCAGCCTGATCTTCTTGCAGTTGGAACAGATAGGCAGGATGCCCCGCAGCGTTCTGACCTCGCTCAGAGCAAGAGCGAGCTTCCGGTTCAGGCGCTCGAGCTCCTGATTCTTACGGGACAGCTCGACATTTCTCTTTTCAACCATGTCCCTTGCAGCCTTGAGCTCGACATGCGTGCGCACTCTCGCGATGAGCTCTTCCGCATTGAAAGGTTTCATTACATAGTCCACCGCTCCCAGTTTAAATCCCTCTATAACACCCTCTGCTTCGGTCTTTGCCGTAAGAAAAATGATGGGTACATCCAGCACGTTCGGTAGCGCCTTCAATGCCTTGCAGACTTCGAATCCGTCCATCCCGGGCATCATCACGTCAAGCAGTATCAAATCGAACAGATCATTCTCGACCATTTCGAGGGCCTGCAGGCCGCTTGTAGCGAAGGAAAGGACGTAACCCTCGTTTCGCAGGATATTGCCCAAAACCTGGATGTTGGTGGCGATGTCGTCCACAATAAGAATATTACAGGGTCTGCTTTCAGATTCAAACATTGTTACATCCGGTTTGTTCAAGCGTCGCAACGAGGGCCGGGTACGATTCCATGGTAACCTGAATGCTCTCTATGTCAAAGCCGCTCACGTGAAAAAGGAGGCTCTCGCCAAACTTTGAAAGCAAGTGGATCTGGTGATCGTCGCCTACAGCTTTGATCCGGTTCGCGAATTCCTCGATTTCCGTGATGCGCTGCCTGCGCCTTGCTTCCTCCCATTGGCGCATGAGTTCGTTGCGCAGCATCCGTTGAATCTCGGGGATGATTCCTCCACCCGAAAGCGCCTCGGATTCCTTGACGATCAAGCATGCCTTCGGTGCCTCATGCGTCGGGGTATCTTCCCGGCGGCCGCATCCGATGAAGCGGCCCATCAGTTCCAACAGCGCGCGCCTGTTGAACGGACGGAACAGGTGATCATCGAACGGGCTGCGGAGTATCCTGTCCCTCTCTTCCTTCATTCCGGATGCGGTTACAGCAATCACGGGAATCCCGCTCGTGACCGGATTGCTTTTCAGTTGAGCACTCGCTTCGAATCCGTCCATGATCGGCATCTTGATGTCCATGAGGATGAGATCGGGGCGGTATTTTTGAGCGAGCTCGATTGCAGACCGGCCATTGTCCGCCTCAAGGATCCGGATCCTTTCCCCGTTGATGAATTCCCTGATGAGGTTGCGGTTGACATCCAGGTCATCCGCTACCAGGATGGTCCCGCTGCCGAGGGCTGTGAGTTCGCGATCGACAGGATTCCTGGTCTCGACATGAACGCCTTCGGGACAGACCGCCACCCCCGGGATGCACACGGTAAAAATGCTCCCCGCGCCGGGCGTGCTCTCAACGGCGATCGATCCCCCCATCCTTTCGGCAAGGTTCTTGGATATGCTCAAGCCCAGTCCGCTGCCTTCATAAAGCTTTGCATTGCGACCCGATTGCTGCGTGAAAGAGTTGAAGATGTCCTTTTGCGCCATGGGATGGATGCCTGGTCCCGTGTCTTCAATTCTAAGAATGAGGTTGATACTCTCTTCATCTTGTACCGACTCG
>JAAYUJ010000029.1 GCA_012517775.1 Deltaproteobacteria bacterium | reverse complement strand
TCCTCTCCCGGGAGATGCCCGCTCCTGGTAGCCGAAGGAAACCGCGTCGCCGTGAGGCGGGGTGGGGAGCAACCGGAGGCGAACATGCAGTCCGTAGGATGACGAACTCGATTCGGCCGGGCGTAGCGACGAGCTTCCTAGATAAAGGCGAAGTCCAGATCCGGAATCTGCCAGGGCGGACCCATCAGTGCGGAATCCGGAAAGACCATCACGCTGGGCGGGCAGCAGAAAAGCGATGATGGTGCGCGTCAGGTGGTTGGAGACGGAATGCGTAGAAGGTCGTGTCGTGTGAACCAGGGAGACCTGTCCGGTAAAGGGTTGGTGTTCATTGCCCCTCGCGTGGGTACGAAGAGCCAGCCGGGCAGGAGTCAGAGCACCCGTAGTAGTGGGGAAACGGGGTAACGCCCGTGGAGCGAAGGGGTGCAGGAAGGTGGATGTGGGAAGACCACATTGGATGAAGGAACCCTCGTGACAGTGTCTCAAGAGACTAAACAAACGGGAGAAACCCGGCCCACGGAGTGGGAGTGGGTGGAACGTTCTGTGTGGACGATCCGCATGCTGGATGCCCTTGAACAAGGGGTGAAAGGAGGCGTATGGTTCAGCTTGATTGACAAGGTCTACAGACCCACGACTCTGTATGCAGCGTGGCTTACGGTTAAGGCCAACAAAGGGAGGGCGGGATCCGACCGGCAAAGCATTGAGGATTTTGAGCGCAATCTCCAGGCAAACCTGGATCGGCTGCACCAGGAACTTGAAGAAGGCAGCTATCGACCAAGGCCTATCCTGCGAGTCTACATCGACAAACCAGGCTCGAAGGACAAGAGACCGCTCGGAATACCTTCTGTGCGTGACCGGGTGGTACAAGCAGCGCTCCGGCTTGTGATCGAGCCAATCTTTGAGAAGGAATTTGCAGAACACAGCTATGGCTTTCGCCCAGGGCGGGGGTGCAAAGACGCCCTCAGGGAAGTGGAACGACTTCTGAAGGATGGCCATGTGTATGTGGTGGATGCAGATCTGAAGTCTTACTTCGACAGCATCCCGCACAAGCAGCTTCTGAAGGAAATAGGCAAGCACATTGCGGATAGCAGGATAATGGAATTGATCGAGGCATTTCTCAAGCAGGACATACTTGAGGAAATGAGGCTGTGGACACCAGAGAAAGGAGCTCCCCAGGGAGCCGTCATCAGTCCGCTTCTGTCCAATCAGTATCTGCACTCGATCGATGTCGCTGTGGCTCGGGCTGGATACGCGATGGTGCGTTACGCCGATGACTTCGTGATTATGTGCCGCACCCATGAACAAGCCCAAGAGGCACTGAGCCTCGTCCAACAGCTGACAACAGAAAAGGGATTGAGCCTGCATCCGGATAAAACGCGCCTGGTTGACGCGCAGGAACGTGGAGTGGGATTCGACTTCCTTGGCTACCACTTTGAGCGTGGCACTCGTTGGCCACGTAAGAAAAGTATGAGGAAGCTCAAAGACACGATCCGCGGGAAGACCCGACGCAGCAACGGTCATAGTCTGACTGAAATCATAGCTGACGTCAATTCCACGCTCAGAGGATGGTTTGAATACTTCAAGCACAGTAATCGTTGGACCTTTCCACGCATAGACAGCTGGGTACGTCGTCGCCTGCGCAGCATTCTCCGCAAGCGGTCCAAACGACAGGGAATCAGTCGTGGCCAAGACCACAATCGCTGGCGCAATCGTTTCTTTCGGGACTACGGGCTCTACAACCTTGAAGCAGCTCGTCAAGTCATCATCCGGTCCTCATGAGGTAAAACCGCCGACCGGAGAGCCGGATGCGGGAGATCCGCACGTCCGGTTCGGAGGGAGGGGCGGCGCAAGCCGTCCCTACCCCTATCTTATTGAGAGAGTACCTTGTGAACAAATAAGTCTCCAATTTACCAAAAGAATCCAGCGGATCACTCACTTGATGACCACCTTAAACGTAACCTGGTTCAAAATCAAGCCTCGTTGTCTTCTCCGGTCAAGACCGTTCATACCGCTTATGGAAAATAATGGCTCATCCGGCAAATGAGTACCTTGGGGTTGCAAAACAGGAAGTGGACATGGCAAGAACCCTGTTGTTTGAGACCAATCGAACAACAGAAGGAGGTTCCAGACCATGTCCACCTCAATACTGTATCATGCCTTTGGGCTGAAGGGTATTCGCCACACGTCGACTCATTTCAAATCGGATGCGGTGATCTTCCGTGCCGAGATGACCGATGCACTCGTTCACTGTTCGCGATGCGGGTGCCGTAAAGCCACGCTCAAGGGTCAGAAGACCCGGTGGTTTTTCATGAGCCCCGTGGGACGAAAGAAATGCATGCTGGTTGTCGATTTTCATCGACTGAAATGTGAGGACTGCGCCCATCTCTGGTGGCCCAGTCTTCCGTTCATGGTGGGCAAACATCGGTATGTGCGCTCTTTCGCTTTGACCGTGCTGGATCTTCTGCGCTTCGTGACGATCCGGTGGGTTGCCCGCTACCTCGGAGGGGGCTGGGACCTGGTCAAGGAGATCCACAAATCCAGACTGCGGCTACTCTACAGGAAAATTCTTCTCCACAAGGTCCGACACATCGGCATTGACGAGTTCAGCATCAGGAAGGGGCACGAGTACATGACCGTGGTGACCGACCTTCGGACGGGAAGAATCCTTCACGCCGTGGAGGGCAAGGGCAAAGAAGACATCCTCCCATTCCTCAGAAAGCTTGCGAGGAAAGGGAAAAGACTTGAGGGTGTCGCCATGGACATGAGCAGTGCCTACTACCACGCCGTGCGAGAAGCCCTCCCCCATGTGGACATCGTCTTTGACCGCTATCACATCATGGCCCTCCTCAATCAGGCCATCGAGGACCTGCGCAGAGAACAGCAAAGAGAGCTCGACGATCTGGGCAAAGAGACTCTCAAGGGGAATCGTTTCCTGCTCCTTCGCAACTACGAGGACCTCAAACCGGACCGCAAAGCTCGCCTCGACGCATTGCTGCAGGTCAATCAGCCGCTTTTCATCATCCATTCCATGAAGGAGCAGCTCAGGCTCTTCTGGGACAAAGAGAACTGGAATGCCGCAAGGCGATTCCTCGAAACATGGTGCCACGATGCCCGCCAGTCGGGCATCAAACAACTCGTCAAGGCTGCCAGGACCCTAGCCGGATACCGAACCGGCCTGCTCAACTACTTCAAACACCCCATCACCAGCGCCATGGTCGAGGGAATCAACAACAAAATCAAAACCCTCAAAAGACAGGCC
>JAAYUJ010000278.1 GCA_012517775.1 Deltaproteobacteria bacterium | reverse complement strand
TATCACGCAACCGTTTTCCAGGAACTGCAACAGCTCACACCCGGCAACGCAAAGAAGCTTCCCCGCTTTTTTCCCAATGATCTCCATGAATTTGCGCTAGCCTATTCTGGAGGAGAGAAGGATGCGTTCATGGATTCCTGGGAGGGCGATTCCCCTCCGAAGGCCGTAAGGCTGAGCTGGAACGAGCAGAACAACCCCGTGGCGTTCTCTTACATCGTCTATCCGGACTCATTGTTTCCCGTTAAATACGAGGCTGCTCTGCGCGGAGGATTGCCGTCCCAAGGTGCAAGGTCGCGATCGCTGCCTGAAGAAAGCACAGGAGACTAGACGTGGGTGATCGGATCCACCCTGACCTCTCTGGAAAGAATGGAAGGCGAGCTTTGCTGGTTCGTGAAGAGGGAGTCGCTGTCATCGCCGTCCTTTGGGTCAGTATGCTCATTATGTGGCTCGGTCTCCAGATTGGCACGGAGAATCGCCTGTTGGGCGAAGAACAGGTCCACATGATTCGCCGATCACAGTCTTTCTATCTTGCCGTGGGAGGCTGTTACGAGGCGATTGCCCGGATGGGTCAGCCACTTCCTCTGCATCGGGATGAGCCTCCGGATATGAACTGGCAGCCTGATGGACAACCCAGAGTGGTGAGCTATGAAACAGGACAGGCATTGGTATTGGTCGAACCTGAATCGGAGAAGGTCAACGTAAATAAGGCGACACCTCAGCAGCTTCAGGATGTCCTTGTGAAAGCCGGCGTCATCGAGGACACAGCCCTGGAAATTGCCGATCGCATCGCAGACTTCATCGACACGGACGATATTCCAAGGCTGAATGGGGCGGAGAAGGACCGCTATGAGCGCCTTGGAGTCGGGTATGTTCCTTTTGATGGCCCGCTGACAAGCCTGGATCAACTGCTGCTTGTACCGGGAGTCACTCCCCGGATCCTCTATGGTTTTGGAAGTGTGAAAAGCCTTTCTGATGACGAAGTATCCGGGGAGATCCAGATTCCACTGCTTCCAGGCAAGGATTCACTCTATAATCTTGTATCGGTCCACAGTAAGAATACAGGTCTGAACTCCACCAATGTTGAAGAAGAAGGCACGGATCGAATCATCACCTGGGAGAAGGGCGGCATTTATCGTATCTTTTCCTGCGGAAGAACGGCTGCCGGGTCCCCAACAGTTGTCATTTGCCTGATTGTGCGTTATGCTCCCGACGCCGAGAACGGCTACGAAGTCTTGTACAGGAAGGTTTTTTGAAGGTGAAGCCGACCAAAGGGAAGTACTGATGTTCCAGGCTTCCATCAAGTATCGTCCCAGACACCTTGTGGCTGTCTACGCCGAAAAGCAACAGGTGGAAATACTCAGAGCCCGCCGGCAATGGCGTACATGGCAAATAGAAGGAACCGAAGTACTCACTGTCGGCGAAGGAGAGAACCTTTTTGAATTCCTTCAGCGTCTCAACCTGAAGCCCCGAGACAGGCGGACGTCGGCACTGGTCCTTTTTCTCCCCCGATCATTTTACTCCTTCCACCGTGAACATTACCCCATTTCCCTCAAACCCCAACTGGAAGAAGCCCTGACTTTCGATTGGCAGGACAACGTCTTTTACGAAACCGAGCAAACACTCCATTTTGCAGGTCCACCAGTAAGCGTGGACCATCACCTTTCGGTACCCATTTTTGCACTGCAACACAGCCTTTATGATAAGTTCCAGCAGGCCTTGGGGGCCGGGCTGTTCCGTACGTTTGCCATACTCCCTTCCGCATTGGCCTATAAGGTTTTCTCCACGTCTCCTCCCGATGATCCCGAATACCCGCCGGTGGAATTTCTCGGCCGCCTTATCGATCATCACCACATCGAAATCAACCGCCTCTACAATGGTGAACTGCTTGATTCCACGGTGCTCAGCAACGGCTCGACCAATATCGACGTGTTCCTTGAGAATATCCACTCTCTTGGCAATGGATCCCTTGAAAAGAACCCTGGCGTGCGGTTGGTATGCACTGCCGCTGAAGCTGCCAGGAATCGATGGGAGTACTGGGAGGAAAAGGGACTTCCCCTGGAGATCGACTCTCGACAGGAATCGATCCTATCCCACTGGGTAAAGCACATCTTAGAACTTGATCACGTTGCGGCTTTTGACGCACCATTGGTTCTGAAACCCTGGCAGATGCCGAAAGTTCTGTGGCCATTCCTTGCAGCAGCCTGCCTGTATTCCATATTCGCCGTCTATCAGTTTCACTCGTATGCTAATCTGAAGGAGCAAGCCAGGGTTCTCAAGAAGCAGGTGGCCCATCTGGAAACGCAGTGGAAGCCCATCGAGCAACTGCAGGCACGTATCAACAAGTTTCAAGAAGACAAGAAGACACTCTCAGAGTTCCATGCCGAAGGGTATCCGCTCCTTGAAATACTCACTCTTCTGACCCGTATCACCCCTGAAGACACGTGGCTCAACTACCTCTCCCTGCGGAAAGGACAGCTCATCCTGAGAGGGGAAAGCAAGTCGGCAATAAAATACCTCCCTGAGCTCTCCAAGGTGGAGGGGTTTGGAGACGTGCGCTTTGCGTCTCCCGTGACACGGAATCCCAGCTCTGATGAAGAGCGATTCAACGTACAGCTTCAGATCGACCTGCAGAAGTTGAGCAAGACAATTCAATCGCTTCCCAGGGAGGAAATGAGTGTGACGCCCGGGAGTGCGACTTCCGAGACATCTTCCGAGATGGTCCTCAAGCAGGAAGAGACCGTGCAGAGGGAAGCGGGTCCGGAAGAAGATGCTTCGGAGGAAGAAACTTCGGAAGAAGAGGGCACAGAGGAAGAAGAGGCTTCAGAAGAAGAGACTCTGTTGGAAGAGGATGAGGCCTCGGAAGAGGATACGTCATCAGAGGATTCCCTCCCGATGGAAGAATCCAGGGGGGATAAGGATCAGTCAAGTGTCAAAAAACAAGGCAAATGAACTGTGAAAGTGTCCCTTTCTTCCCTCTTCGACTTCAAGAAGAACCGTTCTGCAATGGTTGCCGGTTCCGCTGCCATGGTGTCCATTCTCATGGTGCACCTTTTCTGGCTTGATCCGGTTCTTTCGGAAAAGGAAGAGATTGGATCCATGGTGAAACAGCAGGGTGAACTGGTGCAGAAGTACCAGGAAAAGTTGAACCAGGCTCAGAGCATCAAGGACAATCTGGCAAAGCAGGAGCGTGAGCTTACGGAGCTTCAGAAGAAGCTCTTTCGGGGCAACGATGCCTATCAACTGGCAGCATCCCTGGGTGATCAGCTCTCATCCAAGGATGATCCCGCAAGCAAACTAGATATCAAAACATATCAGGTACTTGCGAGCAAAGAATATGGGCTGTATCAGGAGGTCACTCTCCGTTACAATTTCATGACCAGTGTGGAGGGCCTCCATTTCTTCCTCGAGCGGCTCAGGAATTTCGAGATGGCCATTCTGGTCCAGGAGATCAATGTGCAGAAAATCCAGAGAAAAGGGCGACCGGATCTTGTTGTCAACGTCATACTGGCAGCCCTTCTGGAAAAGACTGAAAAGTCATAACCCAATCCCATAAGCATCAAATAGAACTGGAACACTCCTCCCTGTCACGAACCAGAC
>JAAYUJ010000277.1 GCA_012517775.1 Deltaproteobacteria bacterium | reverse complement strand
GACATTGGACCTTGGTCCAATGAGGGGTATACGAAGAAGAACGCACCGCATGTGTGTACAGGTCTTGACGATTTATGCTGCACGCCTAGCTCACCTGCCCGTAACTTCTTAATAAGTCCAGGTAACGACTGCTCTGTAGGTCGGGTTTCCATACCCGACACCGTGGCGCAAAGGCTGTCGGGATTGGAATCCCGACCTACTCATTGAGAAAGTACACCCACCCATGCACGAAGAGCACCCACAAGGGGTAAATCAAGTGGATGGGGCGGAAGAGAGTGCTTCACATTCTTGTGGCAAAAGTCATAGACATGAGTTTATCGAAAAGGCCCACCGGGGACTTCATCATGTCTTCCATTGCTCGATATGCCTTCTCTCATCAATTCTTCTGAGGTTGACGATTTACACTGAGAGGTAGAGATGCGCACAACAATACATGCAGAGAGGGAAATCAGCTTGGAACCCGAAAAGGTGGTCGTCCGATTTGCAGATGGGCTGCAAACCCGGTTGTATCGTGCCTTCCCACCTTGCCAAACGCTGAACATCCCTTTCAGGGGGCGATCTTGTAAGTTCTTAAGTAAATGAATATAATAAATTATATTTTAAATATGAAAATGCCTCCTCGCTTTGAGATGCGGGGCATTAGAGAGAAGGAAGACTCAGATGAAAAGAGCCTTGGCCACAGTCTTTTTGATGACTTCCCTTCTTGTGCTGTCCATCCCGCAAGCATACTCAGACCAAGTCTCAGACGCGGATCCCCCCATAGCACAGATCCTGGTGAGGGAAGGCGATTTTGCAATGGAACTTGCCCGGGAACTGCGGCTTGGCGCCCCAAGAACTGAAATTGAGGCCGAAAGCTCCCTCAGTGCGGTTGGTATTGCTCCGTATAACGGTTGGATGGCCGACTACCCCGTTACCCCTCTTGTCTTGGGTGAGTTGGAAACTTCGATAGTGACAGCAGTAGCTTCCGGGAAATTGTCCATGAGTCGCAGTGATGCTCTGGGGGCTCTATTGCGGGTCTGCTCAAGCGTAGGGTTGCCGATTCGCACTGCGGAAGACTCGCCTGCTGAGACGCCAGCCGATCCCGATCAATATGTGGGCGAGGATGCCGTCAGCAGCTACTATTACGATGAAGGGCCCCCTGTCATCTCGTACTATGCGCCTCCGTGGGATTACTACTATCTCTATGACTGGATTCCCTATCCCTTCTGGTACAGTGGGTTGTTCTTCCCAGGATTTTTCATTCTCGGCGATTTTGACCTCGTTGTGCATCATCATCATTACCATCGCCCTCATCATCACCATCGATTCCGGGATAGAGACCGGAATCATTACAAGCGGGTCACCAACCACAGATTCGACAGGGACGGTCGGTTGTTCAGGGTTGATCCACGATCCGTGAACAGGCGAACAATCGCCACTGCGAGATCTACCGACAATGGGAATCGAATCGGCAGATCCAACTCTGCACATATGAGAGGGGCACAGTCGATCTTGAACAGGGACTCGTCCAGATCTACATCCCCTGTGCGCAATGCGGAAAACGGAACGACCAGGGGTTCGCTGAGTAATTCCAGACCTGGCTCCAACCGCGCTGCATTCGCAGGAACCGACAACCCTCAAAGTTATGGGAACAGGTCTATTGACCGGCCTTTCCCCGGAGATCGCAGGTCCGGCAGTAGTCCTCCTAGGATAAGGTCCGGTGGACGGTCAGGCTTTAGAGGGCCTTCCGGTTTATTTGGTCGCATCAGTCGTCCAAGGTCGTCCGGCAACATCGGTGGGGGTTCGAACCATACGTTCAGGGGCGACTTGGGCCGTAGCAGTGGCATCGAAGGTGGAGGACGTGGATTCAGTGCTGGTCCAAGCCAGGGAGGCGGTTTTGGCGGCAGTGGACATGGCTCAGGCGGTGGTTTAAGTCATGGCGGCGGCCTTGGTGGTGGGGGTCACGGCGGATTCGGTGGAGGTGGAAGAAGATGAGTAGAACGAGGGTTGTCAGACCCTCTTTCTATGGAAATCGGCGACGCCTCTGAAGATGCCCCCTCGATTGCCTGCTGCTTTCATCCCTTGGATCTTGGCAGTGCCCGCGATCAATGTTCGGCCTGGAATCAAGGCAACCCTGCACATTGGCTACTTGCGCAACATTTCGAGAATCTCCTCATCCTGAGGGAAGCGATCGGCTTTGCACTTTGAAAAAAAGATGACATCGCCATCACGAATGAGGTCGAAGATTCCATTCGTGCCTTTGATAAATTCCGTCTCGAGCCAGGATTCGCTGGATATGGCGGCCGCCAAACTGGTGGCCTGAGGGAGGTAGTTTCAAGGTGCGCAGTGGATGGTCGAGATCTTCATCTTATACTTCTTCAATAAGTAGGTCGGGATTCCAATCCCGACACTTCCTGTGCCAAGTTGTCGGGTGTGGAAACATAAGGAACAGAGCCGTCATTGCCTGGGCTTATCGAGGAATTGCCTCATCTCTTTCTATCTCCCCTGAAAGCGTAAAGGTTTCAATTCAAATCGGTCCTCAGGCAATTCAGATACTCTCTAAGCTTTTCCCCCATCTCCGGATGCTTCAACCCAAGTTTTATTGTAGCTTTGATGAAGTTGAATTTGTCGCCGGTATCAAGCCATTCTCCTTCCAGTTCCTTTCCATAAATTGGCCGATCATTCTCGATCAGGACTTGAAAGGCGTCAATTAGCCGAATTTCCCCCGACTTTCCATGCTTGATGGTTGCAAGAGCATCCATTACCTCTGGTGTAATTATGTATTTCCCAACAGCGACAAGATTGGATGAGGCTTCTTCGGGTTTCGGCTTTTCAACCATCCGCTTCACTTCATAAGTCGACGCGTCCAATCGAACACCTTCAACGACACCAAATTTTGATACCTCTTGCATTTCTACCTGACTCAAACCGATTATACTGTGATCATATTTTTCAAAAGTTCTGATCAGCTGTTTGGAAGCAGGAACCTTACTGTCATAAAGACAGTCTCCGAACAAAACCAGGACTGCCTCGTTCCCAACAATATGGGACGCCTGAAGAACGGCGTGTCCGTCTCCCAAAGGCATGGGTTGACGAACGTATGAAAACCTTGCAAGCTGCGAAATCTTGTGTACAGCTTCCAGCAGGTCTTGCCTGTTCTTTTCCACCAGAGTCTCTTCCAGTTCAAAAGAAATATCAAAATGATCTTCGATTGCTCTTTTGCCACGGCCGGTTACAAAAATGATTTCTTCAATCCCTGATTCTACTGCCTCTTCCACCAAGTATTGGACT
>JAAYUJ010000276.1 GCA_012517775.1 Deltaproteobacteria bacterium | reverse complement strand
GCCTGACTTTTTCGCCCAAATCCCTGATCCCCGCCGCATACAAGGCCGACGCCATCGACTTGCCACCGTCCTCGCCATTGCAGCGGGCGCAATTCTGTGTGGGATGCGAGGATATCGAGCCATCTCGGACTGGGCAGACAGACTTGGCCAAAAGGCCCGTGAGCGTTTCCGGTGCCGCCGTGAACATGGCCGCTACGTCGTTCCAAGTGAGTACGTCATCCGTGATGTCCTTATTCGTGTCGATCCATTGTATCCCGACAGTGCCCTGCAGCACTGGAACGAAACCCATGGGAAATATGACGAAAGCCTTGCAATCGACGGCAAAACAATGCGCAACGCCATCAATGAGCACGGTCATCAAACCCACATAATGAGTGCAGTCGGCCATCAGACCAAGAACTGCCACACCCAAAAAAAGTAGGTACTTTACCTACGAGAGGTGATGATGAGGCCAAGCGCACTAACGAAATCAAGATGGCCGCCCCCCTCCTTGATACCATCGATATCCAAGGCAAAACCATTACGGCCGATGCCCTCCTGGCCCAGCGCGAATTCGCCCATTACCTGGTCCAACAACGTAAAGCCCACTATCATTTCACCGTCAAAGCAAACCCGCCCACCCTCCTTGCAGATATCGAACTCTACTGTCGGAACCGACAGCAACCAGATTTCATCGATCACGCGGTGACACCCCCTGATCATGGCTGGATCGAAACCCGCAAAATCTGGATCACCACCGAGCTCAAAAACTACCTGAACTTTCCACACATCGGACAAGCTTTCATCATCGAACGTCACAGCATCGATAAAAAAACCGGAAAATGCTCCCGTGAGATTGCCTATGGCATCACCAGTTGTTCACCCAGGGATGCCTCAGCACAAAAAGTCTTGTCCACCAATCGGGCACATTGGAGCTATTGAGAATAGCTGCCACTACATCATTGAATGGAACTACGATGAAGATCGCAGCAGGGTTCGCATCGGCCACGGTCCGGAAACCATCACCCGTCTTAGACGCTTTGCCATTGGAGTCATCAAGTCCAAACGTGTATCCAGCGTGGCACGAAAGATGCGGCAGTTCGCTCGCAATGTCCGGTCGGTTTTCGACTATCTGAAAATGACTCGAAACTCGTGTGTTCCTGCCGGTTCCTGAATGAAAACCAAAATGCCGTGGCGGCACAAGAGGGATCCCTGGGCCATGGCAATGATCTGAAAAACAAGAATGAGTGGGCCCCCCTCGTTGGAATCTGACTTTTGCACGGAATAAGGCTTTTATACTTGTTGAGAGTAGAAAGCGTCGCTTCCGCAGGAGCGGCATCCTGCCGTGAAGTTGGTCAGTCGCGGCTGGAAGCAGCTCCTGCAAGAAGATTACCTTCTCAATGAGTAGGTCGGGTTAGGTCGGGTTTCCAATGCCGACGGCGTTTGCACCCTCATGTCGGGTATGGAAACCCGACCTGCGAAGGCGCCATTACCCAGGCTTATTGAGAAGCTACCAACAGAGCACGGGATGATCTGAAAGCGCAGCTCTCCAATCAAAGGAAAGTGGTATTTGGAAAACCTCTGATGAATGAACTTAAGGCTTAAGGCCCCTGAGGGACCGGCTGACCTGGGCAAGTGCCATCATCGGCCAGTTATGCTCGTAGAGCCCATATTTAAGGTAGAAAACCTTTGGAAATCCCGTTCCGGTCCATTCATCTTCATGCCAGGAGCCATCGGGAAGCTGAGTTCCAATCAGGTATTCGGTCGCCCTTCGTGCTGACGTCGAATGGGATTCGCCTGCAGCCAGAAGACCCATCAGTGCCCAAGCGGTCTGGGAGGGGGTCGAGGAGGCCTTTCCCTTGAGCTGGGGGTCATCGTAGGAATCGGGTTTCTCTCCCCAGCCTCCGTCGTCATTCTGACAGCTCAAGAGCCAGGTGGTAGCCTTGCGAACATAGGATTCGGTCATATCTTCCCCGATCTTGTAAAGGCCGCGCAGCACCTGCCATGTGCCGTAGACATAATTGCAGCCCCATCTCCCATACCAGGAGCCATCGGGGCATTGTTCCCGCTTCAAATAAGCAATGGCCCTTCCAACCACGGGATGTGAAAGTTGAAACTCCCCGGGAGCCACAACTGCCAGCATCTCCAGG
>JAAYUJ010000275.1 GCA_012517775.1 Deltaproteobacteria bacterium | reverse complement strand
GGTTTGGTCACGTTCTTCTGAATGAATTCCGCAGCCTCTTCTTCCGCGGACCCGCCAATTTCGCCCACCATGATGATGGCCTTGGTTTCCGGATCATCCTGAAAAGCTGCGAGGCAGTCGATGAAATTGGTGCCGTTCACGGGGTCCCCACCGATTCCGATGACCGTGCTCTGACCGATGCCCATCCTTCCGATCTGATGCACGGCTTCGTAAGTGAGGGTTCCAGAGCGCGAGACAATCCCGACAGGACCCGGAGTGTGAATGTGACCCGGCTGGATGCCGATCTTACACTGGCCGGGAGTAATGATTCCCGGGCAGTTGGGCCCGATCAGGCGGCTCTTGCTGTTTCTGAGATAGTTCTTCACCTTCAGCATGTCCATGACCGGGATACCTTCGGTAATGGCCACAATCAGGGGAACTCCGGCTTCGATGGATTCGAGGATCGCATCCGCACAGAATGCAGGTGGGACGAAAACCATAGCTGCATTGGCGCCCGTTTCCTTTACGGCTTTGGCAACCGTGTTGAAAACCGGTATGCCCTCAACGTTCTGGCCGCCTTTCCCGGGGGTGACACCCGCAACCACATTCGTACCATAAGCCTTGCAGGCAAGGGTGTGGAATTGACCTTCCCGACCTGTAATACCCTGAACCATCAGTCTTGTATTCTTGTCCACCCAAATGCTCATGAGATCTCCCCCTTTTACCCTTTAGCAATCGCTGCAATCTTTTGGGCGGCGTCTGAGACGTCTTTCGCCGTTATCAAGTTCAGACCGGATTTATCAAGGATTTCCCGGCCCTGCTCCACGTTTGTCCCTTCCATGCGGATCACCACAGGGACCTTGATGCCGACTTTCTTGGCCGCTTCCACCACACCGTTGGCCAGTCGGTCACAGCGCAGGATGCCGCCGAAAATATTGATGAGCACACCCTTCACCGCAGGATCCGCCAGGATGATGCGGAAACCGTTCTCCACCTGCTCAGCGCTGGCACCGCCGCCGACGTCCAGGAAGTTCGCGGGCGCCGCACCTGCCTGCTGAATCAGGTCCATGGTGGCCATGGCCAGACCGGCACCGTTTACCATATTGCCGATATTGCCACCGGGCATCTTGATATAATTGAGCTCGAACTTGGACGCCTCGATCTCAAAGGGATCTTCCTCATCCAGATCTCGATACTCAATGATATCTTTGTGACGGTACAGGGCATTGTCGTCAAAATTGATCTTGGCATCCAGAGCGATTACCCTGTTGTCGGAGGTAATGACCAGCGGGTTGATTTCCACCAGGGAGCAGTCATAGTCCACGCACACCTTGTAGAGTGCAAAGACCATCGCATTGAACTGCTTGATCAGTTCCGGTTTCAGATTCAATCCAAAGGCAAGCTCATTGGCATGGAATCCCTTCATGCCGAGGATCGGATCAATATAGACCTTGATGATCTTCTCAGGTGTCTTCGCGGCCACTTCCTCGATGTCCATACCGCCGGCTTCGCTCGCCATGAACACAATCTTGGCGGTTCCACGATCGGGAAGCACGCTTAGATAGAGCTCCTTTTCGATGGGGAGTCCTTCTTCCACGAGAAGCTTCTTGACCACCCTGCCTTCAGGGCCGGTCTGGTGGGTCACCAGGTTCATCCCGAGAATCTGCTTCGCATATTCCTCAACCTGATCCCGGTCTTTCGCCAATTTGACTCCGCCTCCCTTTCCACGTCCGCCGGCATGAATCTGGGCTTTAACCACAACAGGAAAAGTCCCCAGATCCGCACCGATCGCTTTCGCCTCTGCAACGGTGAAAGCCACATTGCCACGAGGAATGGGAATGCCGTACTTCTTGAACAACTCTTTCGCCTGGTACTCGTGAATTTTCATCGTTCTCCTCGCTAATCCCGAAACAGTTGATCCTCATTCGATTCGATTGCACCACCAACGAGAGCCATCACCCCAAAACGCCTGAGATCCGAATCAAGCCCCATATGAGCGATTGTCCGGGAAACAACCTCTCATGCCTGCGAAAGCGGGCATCCAGCAGGTGCCATTGCCCTTCTGGATTCCGGCTTCCGCCGGAATGACGGAAAAGTGATGGTCCGGCAAAATCGCTCCATTTGGGTCAAAACTATTCGCACACTAAATGAAAGATTGCACAATGTCAAACGTTGTTTGCGGGCCCGTTGTCAGAATGCGTGGCTTTTTCAGCAGCGCCGGCGCAGGTGGGGTTCCATACACGATACCGTACCATCGCGTTTGGAATTCCGACTTGGTGAGGCGGTGGAGAGTAGACTTCTGCGGCTGGTTGGTGCTGCGAACATTTTGAAAAGGGCGCGTCGTGATTTACGAAGAAACCCTCACGGCTCACCCAGACGCCGAAGATCAACACCGTATTTGCGGATGCGGTTCCAAACCGTAACCCGGTTCACTCCCAGCATGCGGGCAGCCTGGGTCTGATTGCCCCCGCATCTGACCAGCGCCGCCACCAGGGCCGCTTTTTCATCGCGGCCGGTGTCCCTTTGGGCTGCAGGCAGGCAACTTCTGTTCGCTCCCCCCTCCTGTATGCGCAATGGCACATGCCCGGGATGGATGAGTCCCTTTTCGGCGATGACGAATGCGTATTCCAGAACGCTTCGAAGCTCCCTCACATTCCCAGGCCAGCGGTGGTTCATGAAAAGCTCCATCGCGTCGGCACTGAGCCCCGATATCCTCTTGCCGCTCCTTTTGGCCAACTGACGGATGAAGTGCTCAACCAGCAGGGGAACGTCATCGATGCGGTCCCGCAGGGGAGGCAGATGAATGGGAATGACATTGATACGAAAGAAGAAATCCTCCCGGAACTTCCCCTCTGAGACCAGCTGTTCCAGATTACGGTTGCTTGCCGTGATGATGCGCACATCCACCTTGATGGAATGATGATCCCCAACCCGCTCGAACTTCTTGGTTTCAAGGGTCCTCAGAAGCTTCACCTGAATCGACAGAGGAACGTCTCCGATCTCATCCAGAAAGAGGTCCCCCCCGTGGGCCGCCTCGAAATAGCCCTTCCTGTGGCTGTAAGCCCCGGTGAAGGCGCCTTTCACATGGCCGAAGAGTTCGCTCTCCAGAAGCGATTCATTCAGGGCGGCACAGTTGAGCTGGATGTAAGGCCCTTCCCGCCGTCGCCCCATCTCGTGAATGGCGTGTGCTGCCAGCTCCTTTCCCGTCCCCGTTTCCCCGTAAATGACGACCGGCGCGTCGCTTTGTGCCGCTTTTTCTATGATCTCGAACACCTTTTGCATGACAGGGGTGCGCCCTATCATCCCATGAAAGGACCGATCGCTGTCCAACAGCTTAGAAAGCTCTTCGATCTTCAGGTCCCTCTTATCGATTTCTGAGATATCCGTGACCGTCTCCACTGCCCCAAGAACCTTTCCTTCGCTATCCCTCAGAAGAGAGGCGTTCTTGAGGACGTGAACGACGGATCCGTCCTTACGCATCAGAAAACAGGACCTCCTGTGAGTGCGCCCTACGTCGAAAATCTCGCACCAGTGTCCCTTGCCCTCCGCCCGGGCCGTGAGGCAGGTGTCGCAGTGGAAGACGGCGCAGGAGGCCCCGAGAAGCTCTTCCCGGGAG
>JAAYUJ010000274.1 GCA_012517775.1 Deltaproteobacteria bacterium | reverse complement strand
GGAGTCTTGATGACCTATATTATCGCCATTGGGCAATTCACACCGCCCATGGCGGTGAATCTCATGGTGAGCTGCCGATTGACCGGCGCACCCATGGAAGAAACCGGGAAATGGGTGATCTGGCTGCTTCTCTCCATGTTTGCCGGTCTATTGCTGCTAATCTTCTTTCCGGGGCTCGTGCTCTGGCTGCCAAAGGTGCTGGGGTTCATGTAGCATCATTCCCTCGGGAAATTGCAGCAGGCGGCATCTGAGATTCGAAAGATCGAGGAAGGGTTGTGATCCGAGGAAGAATCTCCTCATCTGTGAAATTCTCTGTGTGACAACTTGTCACGATTGTAGAAGCAGACATCCAGTCCGTGACGGAAAATTCTGGATTCGAGCTTTCTCTGGAAAGGCAGAGAAAGGGTGGTCCTGGAGAATCCCTCAATTTGGGAACCGGGCAGGGGGGACGCAATCTCTCGATAAGCAGGTCGGGATTCTAATCCCGATAGCGTTTGCACCCGGATGTCGGGTATGGAAACCCGACCTGCGAAGCACTTGTGAGCGGGACTTATTGAGAAAATACGGGAGGACGACGCATTTTGATAGATCCCTTGCGCTACGAACTGAAGCTGGCCATGACAAGTTCGGGAGTGGGCTATTTCGCGTGCCATCCCGTCCAGCAGGCCACTTTTGACGAAAACCTTGCCATTCTGCGCAGATGCCCTTTGGATGAATTCATGCACAAATTCCTGCTCGAAGGAATCGGCAGGCTGGACCAAGGGGAAGTGCGAAAAATGCTGCAAACTGCTAGAAAACGCGACCCGATCGTAGAAGCGCTTCTCTATGAAGCAGCCTTCTCATTCAAAAAATTCGACGCGATACAGAATGAGCTCGATGCAGACCGAGCTCTCCACCTCATGCCGTATACACCCCTCATCACCATCAAATGGAGCTTACTCGAGGATCGCAGACTCCATGATGCCTGGACGCGCATCTTTGAGGCGAACATTGCGGAGCACCGGCAGCTGCCACCACCCAATTCCACGGGGCTTTCGTCGCCCTATCCGGTGGAGTTGCTCCTTGCGGATGTGAGTCCTCCAATTCACGTCGGTGAAATATCGAGTGGCTTTTCCAGGGAGTGTGGCTCTGCTCAACGGGTCATGCCCACGGCCGGGGAGGCCGCACGGCATGCTCTGGAAAAGCTCCGGGACGCAGGTGTCATTGCAGGTGGCGAAATGCGGCACGTTTCCTCCCTGAGCCCTTACGGGTTTTACAGAAAATGGCGGTTTGCGGTGGAGGTCCATAACGGCAGGCACAATTTCACGGTTTCAGGAATACAGACCAGTTATGGTAAAGGTCTCACTCCTGAAGCAGCAAGAGCTTCCTATGCCATGGAGATAGTCGAACGACTGTCTTCACTGGCCGGCTTCGGTCCCGAGGGTGCCGTCGGGTATGTCGGGGACTATCCGCTGATCCATGCCACCTACTCACAGCTTGCGGCGAATCAAAGTCAAACACTGAACCCAAACCGGTTGAGACTGGAGGTTCCGTATGACGACGAACCCCTCTACTGGCTGGAAGCAAAGGAGCGGAGCAGACTGGGTTTGAATCCCATATTGATACCAGTGCAGTCGGTTTTCCTCTTCTGCAATCTGGATGAGATCAGCCTTTTCAGTGGATTGGGTTCCACAGGACTCGCGTCAGGTAACACCATAGAACAGGCGAAGGTGAATGCTTTGCTGGAAGTCATCGAGCGGGACTGCGAAGCGACAACGCTCTATGAACCATCACGCTGCTTTCGGGTGGAAGCGAAAGACCCGGCCGTGCGGTCCCTCCTTTCCAACTCCAGGGCGAAAGGTGTGAGGATTCAGTTCCTGGATCTCACAGGTGGTCTGGGCGTTCCCTGCTACAAGTGTTTTGTCCTCGATCCCCAAGGCCGGATTGTCAGTGGTTCGGGCGCGCACCTGGACGGCAGGAAAGCCCTGCTGTCGGCCCTCATGGAGACCCCTTACGGGTATCCTGCCGGCTCATCCCTCCCGGCCGGCCTCGAAGAACTTCCCACAGTGTGCTTGGAAGAACTGCCCAACTTCAGCACCGGCGAGCCAGCACGAGATCTGGAAATCCTTGAAGAACTGCTCATAGCCAACGGTTTTGAGATTCTATACGCCGATCTGACCCGAAAGGACCTTGGAATTCCCGTCGTAAAGGCTCTTATCCCAGGCATGGAGCTCATGGCCGATTTCGATCAGTACTCCAGAGTATGCCCCAGGCTGTTTGCCAGCTATGTCCGATCTTTCCGGGCTGATCGGTGACGAAATGGATACCTGCATACCGTTCTCAAATGCCGGCCAAGACACCCCTATTTCTCTGACATTTTCAGGTGGATCGTGGTTACTCATTAAGCAGGTCGCGATTCCAATCCCGACAGCCTTTGCCCCATGGTGTCGGACATGGGAATCCGACCGACAAAGCAGTCGTTGCCAAGTCTTATTGAGAAGTCACGCTGGACCGGGACTTGACTTTCCTGAGACGTATGGATTGGGGGGTCACTTCCACCATTTCGTCGTCGTTGATGAATTCCATCGCCTGCTCAAGGGTGAACCGTCGCGGGGGGATGATGCGCAGGGCCTCATCGGATCCCGAGGCACGGATATTGGTGAGTTTTTTTTCCTTCGTGATGTTGACGTAGATGTCCTCCGACCGGGAGTTCTCCCCCACGATCATACCCGGATAGACGGGGTCTCCCGGATTGACGAAAATGGTGCCTCGCGGCTGCAAATGATGGATCGCATAGGTCACAGCCCTTCCGTCGCGGTCGGAAACGAGTGCTCCATTGGGCCGACCGGCGATCTCCCCTGCATATGGCGTGTTTCCGATGACAAGGGTGTTCAGGATCCCCGTGCCCCGTGTGTCCGTCAGAAACTGACTCCGAAAACCGATGAGGCCCCGGGTGGGGATCTGGAACTCCAGGCGCACACGTCCGAAACCGTTATTGATCATTTTGATCATCTGTCCCCGTCTCGATCCCATCATCTCCGTCACGATGCCCACGAATTGCTCGGGCACATCCACCACGGCAAGCTCCAACGGTTCCACGGTCTTTCCGTTGGCAATCCTGGTGATGATCCTGGGCTTGGAGAGAGACATCTCAAAACCCTCCCGGCGCATCGTCTCCACCAGCACTGCCAACTGCATTTCCCCCCGTGCACTCACTTGAAAGGAATCCCGATTGTCCGCCTGCTCCACTCGTATGCTCACATTGTAGAGGAGCTCCTTGTCCAGACGTTCCTTGATATGTCGGGATGTGAGGTACCTGCCCTCCCTCCCCGCCAAGGGTGAGGTATTGACGGTGAAAACCATGGAGATGGTCGGCTCCTCAACGGTGATGGTCGGAAGAGGACGAGGGTCTGCCAGGTCCCCGAGGGTGTCCCCAATGTAAATGTCATCCACCCCGGCCACTGCAGCGATATCGCCCGCTTCCACCACATCCCGCTCCACACGGTTGAGTCCTTCGTAGGAGTAAACAACGCTCAGGGAAGCCCTGCGAGGAGAGCTGTCCCCCTTGAGGAGAGCCACTTCCTGGTTGTGGCGCAGGGAGCCGTTTACCACCTTGCCCACGGCGATTCGCCCCACATAGTCGCTGTGCTGGAGTGTAGTGACCAGGAACTGGAGAGGTGCCCCGGGAACATAGTCAGGAGCGGGGATGTGATCCAGAATGGCCTCGAAGAGCGGCACCAGGTCCCTACCCTCTCCGTCGGGTTCGGTAAGGGCAATACCGGCCTTGGCATTGGTGTAGAGCACCGGGAAATCGAGCTGCTCTTCCGTGGCATCCAGATCGATGAACAGGTCGTAGATTTCATCGAGAACTTCCTTAATCCGCCTGTCCGGGCGGTCGATTTTGTTAATCACTACGATGGGAGGGAGACCTTTTGCCAGGGCTTTTCCCAGGACGAAACGGGTTTGGGGAAGAGGCCCCTCCGTTGCGTCCACAAGGAGCATGACTCCGTCCACCATGTTCAAAGTCCGCTCCACCTCACCGCCGAAATCGGCGTGGCCGGGAGTGTCCACAATATTGATCTTGACCCCTCTGTATTCCACAGCGGTGTTCTTGGCCATGATGGTGATGCCTTTTTCCCGCTCCAGATCCAGGCTGTCCATGATTCTTTCGGCGACCTGCTCGTTTTCCCGAAAGACGCCGCTTTGCCAGAGCATGGCATCCACCAGTGTCGTCTTCCCATGATCCACATGGGCAATGATGGCCAAATTGCGTAGATCCTGACGCTGACTCATGACTATCCTCTTTCAGATCGAGTGGGCCGCGCGAAAGAGTCCGCCCCCTGCGCAGTCGAATCGGTATTCCGATAATGCATCTGCCAATGCAAAGCTTGTAATACTGGCTCATTAGACGATACGGAGTCAACAGGCAGATCAATGGAAAACGTAACTTCCCAAAATGTGCAGATGACGACCGCTCTGAAGGTCGGGTTTCCCTACACGACACCATGGCGCAATAGCTGTCGGGATTGGAATGCCGACCCACTCATTGAGCAAGTACCGGAAAACCGCAGAGACCTCAGAGATCACAACGGGAATTCCGTGATGCAAATCTCTTCGATCTCTGCACATTCTGCGGAAAGATCCCGCGCTCCTCATAAGCATAGGCGCCCCAATGGGGCGTGAGAGGCTGCTTTCGGCTTTCAGTCAGAAAAAAGCAAGGGGAGCCAGGGCATGGCTTTCGGCTTTCTCACATGCACCGTAACACTGTCGGTATCGGTCAGGCCTCTGCTGTCCGTGACGGTCAGGAGGAATGTGTAGGAAAGACCGGCCGAGCCCGACTTCGGAACGAGAAAACTGGTTTGAGCCTGTTTCGGCGTGGAGAGGGATACTGCCGGACCGGCTGTCTGGGTCCACTCGTATTCCGTTGCAGAATTCTCAGGATTCCGGAATTCATATCCGCGAAGGGTGACCGTCGCTCCAGGATCCACGGTCTGGTCCATCCCCGCAAAGGCAATAGGTGATTTGTCGGCTGCAGGATACACTATCCTTCTTCTGCACAGTTCAATTGGCCTGTTGCCGGTCGCCGTGCTCGCATCTACCCGAATACCCAAAAGAAGAGGGTTTTCCGTGCTCAGAATGAACTTGAAGACGGCTTTCCCGTTTTCAATGGTCGTCCATTCCACTTCAGTCTCTTCCGTCAGATACTGATCAAAAGGCCTGTCAAAGGCCACCCAGGCGCCTTCGAAATCGGCCGCTCGGGAGCCTGGCACGAGATCTGCTATTTCCTGGGCGGTCACCTCAATCCTGCAGGCTTTGCCCGGGGTGCATTTGACGGTTTTCATGCAGTCGGCATAGAATGTCTTGCAATTGACATTGTTGTCACACCCATGCTTGTAACCCATTTCAAAGGCAGCCTGAGTGCCCGCGTGGATCGGCAGCATCAGTCGGTGCATTTCCTGAGGTTCGACAGGGGGCCGTATCTTTTCCGGCAGGTTGCTCGTATCCCCTGTCTGCAGCCACTCTTCAGCCTCTCTGATCAGTTCGTCGACAGCCGTATTGTGGGTCTGATTCTCCAGGAATTCCTTGAAGTAGGGGCTGGAGGGCAGGGTGCGCATAAAGGATAGAAACGATTCGGCCATCTGCCGGCCCATGATCCGATTGAAGGTGCTGCCGCTCGACCCCGCCACGTTTTCCAGTCCTGAAATGATTTGGTCGACAGGATTCTCAGAAGAAGGGGGGAGATCCCATTCGATAATCGGGTAGAATCCGGCGCTCACCCCGCTTTCATAGTCCAGAGAAACGGAGAGCGGAATCGGCATCGGTACGAAGGCATTGCTCACCGAGATTCCCGCCGTGTATTGCACTCCTCTTTCGAGATTCTTTATGGGGCCTCGCCGGAAGAAGGTCTGGCCGGATTTTATGGCAGCGGACAGAGTGAAGAAGGGGGAGCCCACAGGGGGTGAAAAATTCCAGGAGTTGAGGGATATGTTCACCCCCAGCAGGGAATCGATGTAACTCCTTTTGAGTGTATTGCCGGCCGGTGAAACGAGGGCTCCATAGAAATAATCGACCCCGGCGAAAACATCGACCGCGGAATAGGTGGATTTCGACTTCTGCAAGGCCACAAAGACCCCCTCCGGAGCAAAGTAGACGACCCACGCATATGTCTCACTGTCCGGCAGGTAGGTTTCAGAGAAGCTCGCATCCCAACCCAGCCAAAAGGTCCAGCCACCAAAGGTCCCTATCTCATCATAGGGTGTGCCGAAATTCAGGGCTGCCTTTGCCGGAACTGAAGCCAGGCAAAGCATGAGAAGAAACGGCACAGCGACAAGAATTCGAAAGGAAAAATGCATGCTGAAAGGTAATAACTTCGGCCACTTCATGAGGGGACCTCCTTTCCTGTTGCTGCAGACGGATCGTATCATGCCGCACAGATGGGCGACCGTTCACGAGTCACGTCTTGCTCTTGATGAAGCTCCTCAGGGAGCATTCGATTGGCCTCCAACACCCACCGGACAGCCTCTCGTAACTTCTCGTGCGCTATCTCCGACGACCTCCCGTGGGTGTTTGCCCCTGACAATTCTTCCACAAATCCTATGCAGCCCTCCGGGACTTTCCGGGACACGGCGGCAAGCTTTAACGGCCAGTGACCTCAGGTGTTCAGACACACTGCGAAGGTGTCGAAGGCTTCTTCCGATGTTCCATGCCGGCCGCCATTGTCAGAGATGCAGCAATCTTACGCCTCCTGGCTCCATGTTTATAATGGCATGGACCATCGGTCCTTCTCCCCCGTTGATGCAGTTGTCAGGCAGGTTAACATCTTTGTGATCCGTCACGTTCTCTGAAGACTTCTTTCGCGGTAAACAACCCATTGAGCGCTGCTGGGAATCCTGCGTAAACCGCCATTTGCATGATGACCTCGACGACTTCTTCTCGGCTGCAGCCAACGTTCAGTGCTCCATGAATGTGAACCTTCAATTGTGGAGCTGCATTGCCGAGAGCTGTGAGTGCCGCTACAACGGCAATTTCCCGGGACTTGAGATCAAGTGCAGGGCGAGAGTAGATATCTCCGAATGGGAACTCAATCAAATATCGAGCAAAATCAGGCGCTATATCTCCCAGACTTTCTATGACGCGCTCTCCAGCTTCT
>JAAYUJ010000273.1 GCA_012517775.1 Deltaproteobacteria bacterium | reverse complement strand
GCCGTTGGGACGAACGGCCGTCAGTCTCCGGTCTTTCGCGGCCATGCCGAGGAGCTGGTTACGGACCTGCATCAGGGCCTCGTGCCCGAGGCCGCCGCGGTCCTGCAACATGAAATCAAATCCCTTCGCGGTGCCCAACTCCACGACCGCCGGTGGGGGGAATGCCACCACCATGGCGTTACGAATCTGCGAAAACGCCCTCATGGCTTTTCCGGCCACGGCGCCGACCTTCAGGTCAGGCCGATCCCGGAGTTCCCAGTCCCTGAGACGGACAAACGCCAGGGCCATGTTCTGTCCTCTGCCCGCAAAACTGATTCCCGCAACCGTCATGATCGCTTCCACGGCGTCCTTTTGACCCACCAGAAAATGCTCCCTCACCCCATCCATGACCTGCTTGGTCTGCTCCAGTGTCGAATTGGCCGGAAGCATGGCCTGGACATACATCACCCCCTGATCCTCATCAGGCAGGTAGGCGGTGGGCATGCGCTGAAACAGGAACCCCAGAGCAGCCACAATGAAAACGAACGCGAAGAGGTAGCGCAGCTTTCTGGCGAGTGCATGGCCCACCAGCTTCAGGTAGAGCTCTCTGGCCCGCAGAAAAAAGCGGTCGAATACCCTGAAAAACGGACGCATGAAAAAGACCGCACCATCGGCCGGCTGGTGTCCCTTTGGAACAGGCTTGAGGAGGGATGCGCAGAGAACCGGTGTAAGGATAAGGGCCACGACAACGGAAAGAAGCATGGCTGAGATGATGGTTATCGAAAACTGACGGTAGATGACGCCGGTAGAGCCGCCGAAGAATGCCATGGGACCGAACACCGCCGAAAGCACCAGCCCGATGCCGATGAGAGCGCTGGTGATCTGATCCATGGATTTTCGGGTGGCTTCCCTGGGTGGAAGCCCTTCCTCGGCCATGATCCGCTCGACGTTTTCCACCACCACAATGGCGTCGTCCACCAGGAGCCCGATGGCCAGGACCATGGCGAACATGGTCAGCATGTTGATGGAAAAGCCGAAAAACCCGAGGAATGCGAAAGTTCCCAGGATCACCACCGGCACGGCGATAGTGGGGATCAGTGTGGCACGGATGCTTCCCATGAACACGTACATGACCAGGAAGACCAGCAGAATGGCTTCGAAGAGGGTCTTAATGACTTCCTCGATGGCCACCTTGACAAACGGGGTCGTGTCATAGGGGTAGACGACTTTCATGCCGGGGGGAAAGTACCGGCTCATCTCTTCCATTTTTGCCTTGACGGCGTCGGCTGTGTCCAGGGCGTTGGCGCCGGCGGCCTGCCGAATGGCCAAAGCGGAGGCAGGTTTGCCGTTGTAGAATGCCACGATGTCGTAGGTCTCGGTCCCCAGTTCGACGCGCCCGATGTCCTTGACTCGCACGGTGGAGCCGTCGGGGTTCAGACGGATGGGGATGGCTGCGAACTCCGAGGGTTCCCTGAGAAGGCTCTGGACGATGATGGAAGCGTTGAGACGCTGGCCTTCCACCGCAGGTGTCCCGCCGAACTGCCCTGCGGAGATCTCCACGTTGTATGCTCGAAGGGCCGCGATCACATCCTCGATCGTCATGTTGAAGCCCGTCAGCTTGTCCGTGTCGAGCCAGATCCTCATGGCATACTGGGATCCGAAGTTTTCCACCTCACCGACGCCCGGTACCCGCGCCAGCACTTTTTCGAGGTTGGACTGGGCGTAGTCTCTCAGGTCGTTTCCGTCCATGCTGCCGTCTTCGGAGATCAGGCTCACGATCATCAGCCAGTTGCGGGTCGACTTGCTGACCTTCACGCCGGTTTGCTGAACCACTTCCGGGAGACTGGCCATGGCGAGCTGGAGCTTGTTCTGCACCTGGGCCCAGGCGAGGTCCGGGTCAGTACCCGGAACGAAGGTGAGCTCTATGCGGGATGCGCCGGCGGAATCGCTCGTCGCTTTGAGGTACAGCATCTTGTCGAAGCCGGTCATCTTCTGTTCGATGATCTGGGTCACACTGTTTTCAACCGTCTCCGCCGAAGCGCCTGCGTAAAAAGAGTCGATGGCGATGGACGGCGGGGCGATGGGCGGGTACTGGGAAATGGGCAAGCTGTAGATCGCCAGACAGCCTGCCACCATCATGACGATGGCGATGACCCAGGCAAATACCGGTCGATCCAGGAAGAATCTGGATAGCATCGCGCGCCTCCGTCAATTGGTTTTCGCGGCTGGCTGGGCCGGTTTGCCGGGTACTGCCTCGTCTTTCCCACCGGCATCGTGAGACACGACCTTCACGAGTGCACCCGGACGCACCTTCTGCATGCCCTCGATGATCAGCCGGTCGCCGGGAGCCAGGCCCGATGAGACGAGCCATTTGTCGCCGATATCTCGGTCGAGGGTGAGCATCTGCAGCTGGACCTTGCCTTCGGGGTCGACGATCAGCGCCGACGGATTGCCCTTGGGATCGCGTGAAACGGTCTGCTGAGGAATGAGGATGGCGTGCTCGTTCGTACCCTCTTTCACCACCGCCCTGACGAACATGCTCGGAAGGAGAACCCCTTCCGGATTTGGGAAAACGATTCGCAGAATGACAGACCCCGTCGTTGGGTCCACCGTGACGTCCCGAAACTGAAGGGTCCCCTCCAGCGGATACTCCGTGCCGTCTTCCAGGATGAGCTTGACTTTCCTCTGATTCGTCCCGTTCTCGTTGAGGAGACCTCCTTCGATGCGGCGTCTCAACCGAAGGAGCTCGGTAGTGGATTGGGGGACATCGGCGTATATCGGGTCCAGCTGCTGGATGGTTGCAAGAGCCATGGGCTGATGCGCCGTTACCAGGGCGCCGTCTGTCACGCTCGATTTCCCGATGCGCCCGGAAATGGGAGCAGTGACCCGGGTATACCCCAGGTTGATGCGAGCGGTCTCCACCGCCGCTTTCCATACCTCAACCTCTGCATCGGCCTGCTTCAGGGCGGCGACTGCGTCATCGTAGTCCTGCCGGCTGACCGCATTCTCGGCGAGCAGCTCCTTGTAACGATCGACCCTCAGCCGAATTGCCGGCACGTTGGCCTCGGCCCTGGCAAGAGATGCCCTTGCATTGTCGAGGGCAGCCTGAAAGGGGGCTGGATCGATCTGGTAGAGCAGTTGTCCGGCCTTGACGTCGGAACCCTCCTTGAAGAGGCGTTTCTGTATGAGACCGCTGACTTGGGGACGGATTTCCGCGACGAGATAGGCGGAGGTTCGGCCCGGGAGTTCAGTGGTCAGCAGCACTTGCTGAGGCTGGACCGTCACCACGGTGACTTCCGGGACAGGAGGTGGTGCCGCGGATTGCTGCCGGCGGTCACAGCCGCTCGGGAAAAGGCTGCCCAGCAGAACCAGTGAAACCACAATGAGCTTAAGGGGTTCATGAACGGTATCATTGAGTTGCATCCGAGACCTCCAGAATGTCGATTGAGAACAATTCACCGGGTTGCAGAAACCCCGATCGAATTCACCCATTAAGCAATCCTTTGAACAGAATATTCAAAATGGTGTCAGGGTCTTCAGGGTAGGGATGCTTTTCCGGTGCGTCGAGCCAGAGAAGAAGAAGAGCATTGCTGATGCTGTCCAGGGCGACCGCAAGATGATAGGGCGTGGCAATGTTCTTGAACCGGTCGTTTTGCATTCCCCTCTCAAATATCAGGGCAAGTCTCTCCAGAAAGTCGTCATATCGTTTGCGCACCTCCTCAGTGAGGCCCGCCTTGATATTGAAGCTCGCCCCTCTGCTCTCGGCAAGAAAGAGGCGAACAAATGGAAGAATGCTGCGAAATCTTTCACCTTTGGTACGGACATAGTTTCGCAGTTTTTCCACCTCGTCTTCCACTTCCCCCATCGCTTGCGAGATTGCATCGTCGAATTTTTCACACTGCTCCAGAACCAGAGCCTTGTACAAGTCCTCCTTGTTTCTGAAGAACCTGTAGAGGGTCCCGATGGCAAACTCGGCCCTTGCGGCGACTTCCTGCATGGAGACATTGTGGTAGCCCTTCTGGGAAAAGAGATCGAGGGCCGCCCTCAGCATCTCCTGGCGTTGCCGCAATTTCACTCTTTCCCGCCTCGGGAGCTTCTCTATACTCATTGCTTGACTTCCGGGCATGTACCGCTCCAATTGAATGTGAATTTGACGTCACCTTATAGAAAATGGCGTCATCATATTCAAGAGAAATCTCAGTGGATCTCAAACGGAGGAGTGAAGCCCTCCGGCGGGTGGAATGCACCGCCTGCGGGGCATCCGGTGGAGAAGCACGAAAACATTGTTCCGATCTGTTTTCTTGGGTCAACTGCTACGAAGGATCCCTTGGTTCGCTGCTCGTCGTTCGGGATTCCAATCCCGACGAACGCATGTCGGGTAAGGAAACCCGACTTACTCCCAGAGAGAGTATGTCCCAGAAGGCCACGAGGGGCTGCTGTGATCCAGTGCATCTCGAAGTGTGCAAAAGCCTCATTCCCGATTGATCCGGGTTCGGCATTCGAAGCATACTCCGAGTTTCCGGCCACGCCCCGCCGGGGTGTGCGCGGGAGGCACGGCTCTTACCCTTTCATCCTCAGTCTTGAAGGGAACGTGGTCATGTCGGTCACGAAACGTACTCAATGGCTTTTTTCCCGGTTGGAGAGAGATCTCGATCCTGGACGGCGCAATGGGCCGTGGTTCAGAGCTGTGGGCTGGCCGAGGAGGAGGATCCCCGAGGCGACCATTTGTCTGAGTGAGTTTGCGATTTGAGAGGCGACCATGGCGTATTGGTTCTGACCCGGCCGGAAATCGTCCGCGAGATCCATGATCAGTATATGGAGGCCGGGGAGGGCTGGTACTTCTCCCATCCCCGAGCAAGATGTTTTAGCATTGGCAAAGTCGAAAAAGATCAGGTGGAGGATTATGCCTGTCGAAAGGGGATCCCGGTGGCGGAGGCGAAGAAGTGCCTGCCGTCCCTGGCTTACAAACCTGAGCACCGTAAGGCCGCAGACGGGGAATAGCGCTTCCCAGGCCGATAGTCGATAGAGTGTTGGAGATGAGTCGATGGCTTTGACACCCGCATCGGGATTGACCTGAGGCCGTTTCAACTGCAATCCAAAGGAGAGTATCGGCATGAGACATGATTAAGACATGATTTCCTGGAGTTCTGAGCTGATCGTTTTGTATACCCCGACTGACGATTCTGATCGCTTGCGAGGCGCCACAGGGGGAAAAGTTGGAAAATCCCGTGCGTTCATGTTATCTAAATTGTTGCAAAGAGGGTGCTGAAAAAGGCACTCGGTGCAGTCATCCCCGCAAAAGTAGTCTCCGCAGACAGCGATGGGAGGCCAAGTCCTGAATTTCACTTCGATTCCAGCCTTTGAGGGAATGACAAATTCGCCGAGCAGAAGGCTTTTCGACAACCTCCGAGACCGGAGACCTGCCTGTCAGGCAGAGAATCCAACATTTGGGTCTGAAGCAGGCATAGGGTTGTAGTCCTTTCGAGACGCTGCAACGGGCAATACGGTTCATCTCCCGACAGGGAGCGGCAGGGTTTGCTCATGTCGGCCTTTCCGTAATGCGATGCCACCCCCTGGGTCGATAGTCCGTCCATGTTGGGAAAAAGAGGGATTTGGGCTGCGGGGGAGAATTCGATCTACACCTATCGGTTACAAGCAAAGGAGGAAGTCATGTATGTTTGTGTATTGATCGAAAGGAAATTCAAGGGGTCTCCTTATCCGGAGCATTTGCAGGCGATCAGCAACTTCAGAATCGGGGCGATGCAGCAGAGGGGTTACATCCGGGGAGAGACTCTCGTCAACCGGGAAAATCCTCAGGAGGTAGTGGTGCTTTCGGTTTGGTCCAGTTTGGAGGACTGGGAAAAATGGCTGCGTTGCGACGAGCGGCGGAAGCTGGAAGATGAAATGGCTCCCTACGTGGAAGGGCCTGCAAAGATCAGGGTGTTCACGATGGGAGCGGATTATGTGAAAGAGTCGTACTCGGCGGCTGCCGGCGGTGAGTGATCTTTTAATAAGCCCTTGCGCTCTTTTTCGGCTGGGTTTACCTCGCGGCAACAGCTCTTCCGAACCGGGCGGGATCACTTTGCATTGGAATCGTTGCGGATATCCCTGTGAGAACTCGAACAGACGGTAACCAGCATGGATATGCAATTTCAGTTGCCAAAGCTCAGATACTGGTTTGAGGAATATGTCGATCAGTTTTCTTCCGATGATCCCATTTTCAAGGAGAATGTGCGCCTTAAAGTGGAACATACCCATGGGGTTTGTGAAACGATCAGGGATATCGGCCGGAGTCTCCATTGTTCCGCCGAGGATCTTTGCCTGGTTGAAGCTGCGGGGTTGCTGCATGATATCGGTCGTTTCGAGCAGTTCCGGCAGTACAGAACATTTGCCGATTGCAGGTCTGAGAACCATGCCATGCTGGGCGTGAAGGTCATACAAGCCACTCGCGTGCTGGGTGGACTCGAGCCTGCTGCGGCGGATATGATCGTTCGGTTGGTGGGTTATCACAACCGTGCCACCCTGCCTGCCGACGAAGACGAGCGATGCCTTTTCTTCCTGAAGCTGCTCAGGGATGCGGACAAGGTGGATATCTGGCGGGTGGTTACAGAGTATTATCAACGTGCGGGTAATCATCGTAACAAGACTGTTGAGTTGGATTTACCGGATACCCAAGGGATTTCAGCACCGGTCTATGAGGCACTTATGAGCGGGAAGCTTGTGCAAATGGCCGACCTGAAGACATTGGATGATTTCAAGCTGCTCCAGATCGGATGGATCTATGATGTATACTTTCCCAGAACATTTCAGATCGTTCGAGAGAGGAGGTACCTTCAGAAGATCCGCGATAGCCTTCCACTGAAATGCCCGCGTATTACAGAAGCTTACGAGAGAGCTTGTGCCCATCTGGGGCGGAAATCCTCCGGGAAAGACTCTGCATGACTTGAGGGGCTTGTGCTGCCTGGATGCGCAACTCCTCAATGTTTCCAGGCAACGACACCATCGGAGGCCGGGTTTCCATACCCGACGACGGCACGTCGGGTGAGAAACCCGACCTGCTTACGGCATCGAGTCAAATGGCCTTTGGGAGGAGAGAGCCTCAAGCGTGGAGCAGACTTGTTTTGGGAGCCTGTTTATAAGCATGCGGAGTCATGGAAGTTGGCTCCGAACCTTCTGAACTATGACGAGGCTGTTGCCACCTTTTCCTGGGATACCATTCGGGGTGAACTGGAGGGGCTGCCGGACGGAAGAGGACTCAACATCGCTCACGAAGCGGTCGACCGTCATGCCGACGGACCACTTCGCGACCGTGTGGCCTTGCAATGGCTTGGCAGCGGGGGCGCAACCCGCGTTTTCTCGTACGCCGAGCTAAGAGAACAGAGCAACCGTTTTGCCAATGTCCTCAAGGGACTCGGCATAGGAAAGGGAGATACTGTCTGCACGTTGGCAGGCCGGATTCCCGAACTCTATATCGCGGCATTGGGGACCTTCAAAAACACGAGCGTCTTTTGTCCCCTTTTCTCCGCCTTCGGTCCGGAGCCCGTCTATCAGCGGCTGAGTCGAGGGGATGCGAAGGTCCTCCTGACCACCGAGGGTCACTATCGGCGGAAGGTGAGTCAGTTGATGGACAACCTGCCCAAGCTAGAACACATACTCCTGGTGGATGCCGATAAGCATCTGGAAAGCGGCATCCTCTCACTTCCCAGAATCATGGCGGAGGTTTCCGACAGCTACACCATCCCGCCGACCGACCCGGAAGACGTCGCACTGCTGCACTTTACCAGCGGCACGACCGGCATGCCCAAAGGTGCCATCCATGTACACGGCGCAGTGCTCACCCACTATGTGACCGGCAAGTATGTCATGGATTTTCATCCGGAAGACGTCTTCTGGTGCACGGCCGACCCCGGATGGATAACGGGGACCTCTTACGGTATCATCGCGCCTCTCCTCCACGGGATCACCAACGTGATCGACGAGGGCGATTTCGACGCAGTGCGCTGGTGTCACATCCTGGCATCCCAGAGAGTGAATGTCTGGTACACGGCACCCACTGCCATTCGCAGATTGATGCGCTTGGGGATTGATGCGGCCCGAAAGTATGATTTCAGTCACTTGCGCGCCATTCACAGCGTGGGTGAACCGCTCAATCCGGAGGCCGTGGTTTGGGGCTTGAAAGCCATGGGGCTCCCGATTCATGATAACTGGTGGCAGACGGAAACGGGCGGCATCATGATCGCCAATTTTCCAAGCATGGAAATCCGGCCGGGTTCCATGGGGCGACCGCTTCCCGGAGTCGAGGCGGCCATTGTTCAGCGCGTCGACAGCGATACGGTCAAAGTGATCGAAGAGGCGGGTGTTCAGGGTGATCTGGCGCTCCGACCGGGCTGGCCCTCCATGTTTCGGGGCTATCTGCACGATGAGGAGCGCTATCGCAAGTGCTTCGTCGGAGGGTGGTACCTGACGGGGGACCTGGCCAGGCGCGATGCAGACGGATACTTCTGGTTCGTGGGTCGCGCCGACGACATCATTAAGACCTCCGGGCACATGGTCGGCCCTTTTGAAGTCGAAAGCACGCTCATGGAGCATCCCGCCGTTGCCGAAGCGGGCGTCATTGGAAAACCGGACCCCCTCATCGGGGAAATCGTGAAAGCCTTTGTCGCCCTCAAGCCGGGAATAGCAGCCAGCGATACACTCCGTCTGGAACTTCTTGGATTTGCCCGTAAGAAGCTCGGTTCCGCCGTCGCACCCAAAGAGATCGAATTCACAGCGGATCTTCCCAAGAACAAGGCCGGCAAGATCATGCGGCGTTTGCTCAAAGCTCGTGAATTGGGCCTGGCCGAAGGTGACGTCTCGACTCTGGAGCATTCCAAATGAGAAGCAAGCGTTCCGATAAGGCAAAAGAGGCTGTGGTGGATCGCGATCATGCTCTGGATTTGCTTCGAGCCATGATTCGCATCCGGCGTTTGGAAGAAAAGTGCGCCGAGCTCTACAGCACCATGAAGATACGCGGATTCTTGCATCTTTACGACGGTGAGGAGGCGGTGGCCGTCGGCGTCCTGAAAGCCCTGACCAAAAACGACGCCGTGGTGGGCACCTATCGCGAGCACGGCCACGCGCTCATCCGGGGTGTTTCCGCAGGTGCCATTCTGGCGGAGATGTACGGAAAGCAGGAGGGATGCAGCCGTGGTCGAGGAGGCTCCATGCACCTATTCGACGCCGAAACGAGGTTTTATGGCGGCAATGCCATCGTAGGCGGCGGCCTTCCTCTTGCTGTCGGGCTGGCCTTGTCGGACAAGATGCTGCAAAGGCCTCACGTGACGTGTTGTTTCTTCGGAGACGGCGCCGTCGCCGAAGGGGAATTTCACGAAAGTCTGAACCTGGCTTCCCTCTGGAAGTTGCCGGTGCTGTTCGTGTGCGAAAACAACCTGTACGCTATGGGAACGGCCCTGAAATACTCCCAGGCCGTCACGAATCTCGCCCGTAAGGCTTCGTGCTACGACGTGGCTTCAACAGCCGTGGACGGCATGGATGTGCTGGCGGTGGAGGCGGCGGCAAGCAATGCGGTGGAAGCGGTTCGCTCCGGAAAAGGGCCGTATTTCCTTGAGTGCCGCACGTATCGTTTTCGAGCACATTCCATGTATGACCCGGAGCTCTATCGAGCCAAGGCGGAGGTTCAGGAATGGAAAAAGCGCTGCCCCATTGCGACTTTCATTCAGATGCTCAAGGATAAGGAATTGCTGAGGGACACCGATCTGGAGGAGATCGAGGCGGATGCCGCTCGCGAGATCAGCGAAGCCGTCACTTTTGCCGAAGCCGGCACCTGGGAGCCGATCGAAGACCTGACCCGCTTCGTCTATTCAGAACGGAGGATGTCATGACCGGCGGCGTTGAAGGCATGCGAAGACTGACATACCGTGAGGCTGTGCGCGAAGCCATCCGGGAAGCCATGCAGAGAGACGACAGGGTTTTTCTCATGGGCGAGGATGTCGGCCGGTATGGCGGCTGCTTTGCCGTGACGAAGGGACTGCTTGAGGAGTTCGGGCCTGAAAGAATCCGCGATACCCCCCTCTCGGAATCCGGGTTTGTCGGCGCCGGCATTGGTGCGGCCCTCGGCGGCATGCGTCCCATCGTCGAGATCATGACCGTCAACTTCAGCATGCTGGCCGCCGACCAGATCATCAACAACGCCGCCGTCTATCTTCACATGTCAGGCGGTCTCTTCAATGTTCCCATCGTCATCCGGTCTGCGACGGGAGGTGGTCGGCAAGTGGCGGCCCAGCATTCCCGTTCCCTGGAGGGCTGGTATGCTCACATCCCCGGCATCAGAGTGCTCAGCCCGGCAACAATTGAAGACGCTCGCGGAATGCTCTGGACAGCCCTGGAAGATCCCGATCCCGTGCTCATCTTCGAAAACAGCGGATTGTACAACATGGAGGGGATGCTTCGCGCGGATGCCGGCCCGGTGGATATCGACAGGGCTTGTGTGAGGAGGAGGGGACGACACATCTCCATCATCAGCTATTCGGCCGGCCTTCATAAATCGCTGGATGCCGCGGAAATACTCTCGAAGGAAGGGATTGAAGCGGAGGTGATCGACCTGCGCACGTTGCGCCCTCTGGATGAAGGGACTTTCCTGGATTCAGTGGCCAAAACGCACCGCGCGCTCATCGTTGATGAGGGATGGCGTAGCGGAAGCCTTGCCGCCGAGATCAGCGCCCGAATCATGGAGGGTGCCTTTTATGAACTGGATGCACCGGTAGAACGCCTCTGCGGTGTTGAAGTGCCCATGCCTTATGCCAGGCATCTCGAG
>JAAYUJ010000004.1 GCA_012517775.1 Deltaproteobacteria bacterium | reverse complement strand
TTCGAGCTCCCGAGAACCAAGGTGCGCCCTGAAGGAGCACCCAGTTGCACGATGTTTCGCCGATCGTCCCAGGAATGCATGGCCAGCCAGGTAAATTGTGTGAAAACCGGCTGAAACAACCCCTGAACCAGGCGATACCGCCTTGTGGATCGGCTCGAAAGACGGCCGTTCAAAAGCACCGCCGGTACGCCATTTTCTGCAAGAAGCCGAAAGAGATTGGGCCAGAATTCCCCCTCGAACCCAACATAGAGATCAGGCTGCATATAATTCAATGCTCTCTTCAGTATCAATGGGAGGTCCAGTGGAAACGGCAGTACCCGCACCGAGGGCGGCACCTGAGACCCGGCGAAGCTAAACCCCTGGAGTGTCCCCACCGTCAGAAACAGAGAGGCACGCGGAAGCCGCGCATGAAGCGCATGGAGAACCGGGAGTGCACCGGTGACCTCACCCACGGAAGAGGCATGGAGCCAGATTCTGGGACGAGCATGTTCCGAAAGCGCCCTGTTGTAGATTCCCCTTCGTCCCTTCCTGAATTCCGGATCATTCCTCGCCTTCAACCATATATAAGGAAAAATGCCGGAAGCTGCAGTATGCAGAAGCGCATTGTAGAGAAGCGACATCGGCTCCACCAGAGGAACTCCATCCATAGTCAAGATTCTGGTCGGTGCGGATTGGCGTGATCGTGTGACTCCCCAGGCTTCCGCCCTGAGCAGAGTATCGAAGGGCTTGGAGCACCGTGCGTGTTTCGATACCTTGTCCTGCACGAACGTGGTGTTTGATCACGGCAACCTGCGATGCGCCGAGACTCTTTGATCCGACCCGACATCACGAAATCGAGCACAAAGGTCAGTTTGCTCTTACCCCAACTGCCGCAGCAAAACAACAGAGATCCCTGGTCTTTTTCAAGACAGGCGCTTGTTTTCCATCCACTCTTCCATTCATGGGGATCAGACGAAGACATTACCTGAGGCAAAGCGAAACGCCTCCTGCAGGAATGGGGTGAGACTCTCGATTTCCCTTTCAGGGGATAGATGATCATCGAGCCAGAATTGACCCTGCCTGAAATAATCACTTCCCGATAAGTCCCGGTAACCATAGGTTTGCCGGTGTAACGTATCAAAATCTGCGGGTGACGACCGTTCTGCAGGTCGTGTTTCCCTACCCGTCACCGTGGCACAATGGCTGTCGGGATTGGAATTTCGACCGACTTATTGAGGAGGTACCTGAAATAAGACTACTGTGTTAAAATAGCACAGAAATGGTACGATGTCGATGGAGGATCATGAATACTCGATCAAATATCCTGATTGGAACGGAATTGAAAAGATTCCCACAAGTATTCCGCCAGTTTGATTTGTCCGGACTCGGATGCAGAGTCGGCTCTCCAAATCTGCAACATGCTCAAGAATTGCATGTTTCTCTGCAAACAGGTGAATGGTTGCCGAAGGTTTAAAAATGAAGTTTTCCCATTGGTTATGTGATCGAGAATGGATATCTTATTCAATTTTCCTGATGTTCATATCCATATTGTACAATTGGATATATAATTATAATTTTATCACCACATGGGGTGATGGCAATCTATTACATATATCAAAGAATTTAGTTGTGCTATGCATGATCACTTATGCATTGTATCAGACAATATCCATCAACATGAAACTTTTCTCTATTGCCCTTCCATTCATATTTTTTGTCAGCGCTGTTGCAT
>JAAYUJ010000272.1 GCA_012517775.1 Deltaproteobacteria bacterium | reverse complement strand
CTGCTGGCCTCCAAGCCATGGATGCTTGCCGTCGTCCTCTTCTTCGCCGCCATGCTCCTCTATTCCCAGGCGGCCACCACCAAGGCCCTCATGCCAGTTGCCCTGGCCCTGGGAGTAACCCCGGTAGCGGCCGTAGCAGCGTTTCCTTCCGTGAGCGCTCTTTTTGTTCTCCCAACCTATCCCACGCTGCTGGCAGCAGTCGAATTCGACGATACCGGTTCGACCCGGATCGGCAAATACGTTTTTGATCACCCGTTCCTGATCCCCGGAACGCTGACGATCATCTTTGCCGTTATTCTTGCCTATGTCTTTGCCGGCATCATCCTTTGATGCGCCAACCCGGATTTCCTGTCCTCAATCGTGAGAGATGCACATGAGAACAAAGGAGTCTTCAAGTACATGGTGCTCGAACATACAGTGATCTGTCTGTATAGAATCAACGTCCTGGTGGTGGAATATAACGCTTAACGCGAGCTGAACTCGCGACAAACTGAAGGAGCAAACCATGGGATACAGGGTCGAGAAGGATTTTTTGGGAGAGAAACAGGTTCCGGAGGACGCGTACTACGGGGTCCAGACCCTGAGGGGCAAGGAAAACTTTCACATCAGCAACATGCCGGTGTCCAGGGAGCCGTATTTCGTCAAGGCATTCGGCTACGTGAAGAAAGCAGCCGCTATGGCGAACCGTGACCTCGGAGTACTCGATCCGAAGATTGCCGGCGCAATCATGGGCGCGTGTGACCGGTTGATTGCGGGCGAGATGCTCGACCAGTTCGTGACCGACTTCATACAGGGCGGCGCAGGCACCTCGGTCAACATGAACGCCAACGAGGTGATCGCAAATCTTGCACTCGAGAGTCTGGGACACAAGAAGGGCGAATACCAGTATGTCAATCCGAACGACCATGTGAACTTCGGACAGTCTACGAACGACGTTTATCCGACGGCTTTCCACCTCGGTCTGATCCTGCGGTTGGAGAGCTATATGGAGACACTGGGTCGGCTGCGGGATGCTTTCTTCGCCAAGGCCAAGGAGTTTGACAATGTCCTCAAGATGGGACGCACCCACCTCCAGGACGCCGTCCCCATGTCACTCGGTCAGGAGTTCAATGGCTGGGGCACGACGATCGGTGAGGAAATCCGTCTGATTGCCGCGATCCGTCAAATCCTGCAAACAGTCAACCTCGGCGCCACCGCCATCGGCACCACGGTGACCGCCGCGCCCGGTTATCCAGAGCTGGCGGTGAAATACCTCTCGGAACTCACGGGCATTGAATTTAAGCTGGCTGAGGATTTGATCGAGGCGACGTCGGACACTGGCGACTATGTGCTGCTGTCCGGCGTGCTCAAGCACACCTCGGCCAAGCTCACCAAAATATGCAATGACATCCGCTTGCTTGCCTCAGGCCCCCGTTGCGGATTGAGCGAGATCAACCTGCCACAGATGCAGCCCGGTTCATCAATCATGCCCGGCAAGGTCAACCCGGTCATCCCGGAGGTGGTCAACCAGACCGGGTTCCTGGTGATCGGGTTCGACCTCACGGTGATGCTGGCCGCTTCCGCCGGACAACTGCAGCTCAATGTGATGGAGCCAGTAATTACTTTTGCCCTGTTCGCTTCGATCACGACGATGGAGCGCGCCGTTGAAAGCCTGCGGGTCAACTGCATTGAGGGTATCACCGCCAATGCCGACCGGACGCGTGATATGGTGCTCAATTCCCTCGGCATCGTGACGGTGCTCAAGCCGTCACTCGGCTACAAGCAATGCGCGGAGATCGCCCGTGAAGGCTACGAGACCGGGAAATCACTCTACGACATCGTGGTGAAGGAGCGGAAGCTGCTGACACAGGAAAAATGGGACGAGATCTTTTCATTCGAAAACCTGATCAGCCCCAGATTCGAGCCTTAGCTACCCGCTCGAACAACACGCAGGGGGAGAAACAAGGCAGATCGCAAGGGCGGGCCGGTTTTCTTCCGCGAAGGTTTTTTACACCACTGTTTGCCGTGATTTCCTTGCAAGGAAAGGCCTGGTCGAAAGGCTGCCGGTGAATCCTTGAGTGAAGATACCTCTGTCAATTGGGGAATGTCTCAACTCATGAAGAATTGCTTCGAGAGGGAGGAGATCCATGGCTTTGAGAGGGAACATGTGGCGAACATGGTGCCTTGGCGTGACCGTCCTACTGCTCCTGGTGTCCTTCGGTGGACCTGAT
>JAAYUJ010000028.1 GCA_012517775.1 Deltaproteobacteria bacterium | reverse complement strand
GGAGAGTGTGACCCGTCTGTGACTCGCCGAGACCTTACCCAGGACATGAATTTCACTGATGGAGCTCAGTGCCGGGCAATCATTGGGTATGAGGAAAATGATGCAAGACAATCCCAAGGTCGTAAAAACGAACCTGAGCACATCTGGGATGTGCGATGAGATCCTGGAACAACTCATGAGAATGCTCTCCATTGCTTGCGCTATGCCTTGACGTTGTTTGCAATCTGCAGCATTTCGTCGGTGGTCTTGATGATTTTTGAATTGGCTTCGTATGCCCGCTGGCTGACTATCATGTTCACCATCTCTTCCACCACATTGACGTTGGAACTTTCCAGGTAACCCTGAAGGAGGGTGCCAACGCCATCCGAACCGGGCTGCGCCTCCTCCTCTTCTCCGGAAGCCTCCGTCGGGATGAAATAGTTGTGTCCCAGGCTCAACAGCCCTGCTGGATTGGGGAAATTGTAGAGATTGATCTGCTGGGTGGAGAGAACCTTTCCACTCGCATCGACAGCGGTCACTTTTCCGCCGGCATCGATGTCGACGCTGACGGCCTCATCGGGAATGCTGATCTCCGGCTGAAGGCGATTCCCCCCGCTGTCCACAATGTATCCTTCACTGTCGACCTTGAAACTGCCCGCTCTTGTGTATACTTCCTCCTCACCCCTCAGAATCTTGAAGAAACCTTTCCCTTCAATCCCCATGTCGTAGGCATTTTCCGTCTGGGTGAAACTGCCCTGGGTGAATATTTTGGAGACGGAGACCGTTTTGGCGCCCATGCCGATCTGAATGCCGTCGGGAATGGTATTATCGTCCGATGTCTCAGCTCCGGGGGGAGTGACTATCTGATACATGAGATCTTCGAAATTGCCCCGACTCCGTTTGAAACCCGTCGTATTGGCGTTGGCAAGGTTGTGGGCGATAACATCCATGTTGGTCTGTTGAGCCGACATCCCTGTTGATGCTGTCCAAAGGCTGCGAATCATGCGTATCTCCTTATCCTGCTGCGTTCCTATGCATCGCCGAGCTTCGTGATCACTTGGGAATCGAGCTCGCCCTGGGTCTGGGAGGCCTTCTGATAGGCTTCAAAGGCGCGCATGGTTTCCACGAGTCTCGTCATCTCCTCAACCACGTTGAAGTTGGCTCCTTCCAATGCTCCCTGCTGCACACTGTATCTTTCAGCCTGCGTGGGCTGTGCTCCTTCCTGAATCGGCCTGAAATAGCCGTTTCTGGCTTTCATCAGCGTGGTCCCCTTGGGAAACAAGACTACGTCCAGGGTATCGACCAAGTTCTCCTCGTCCTCGTCATAGTCAAAAATCTGACCGCTCGGGTCGATGCGAATCCTTGAGTCCTGAACCTCTATGGGCCCGCTCTTGCCAAGAACCGGCCATCCTTCTTGCGTGACGACGACGTTGTCTTTATTGAGTGTCAGGTTTCCTGCACGTGTGTACAGGACTCCTTCGTCACTCTGGACCCGGAAATATCCATCTCCCTCAAGGGCGACATCCAAAGGGTTCTCAGTGGTGCGCACAGGGCCGGAGCCAAAGCAGGTATAAGTGGATTGATAGACGAAGTCTGAGAAAAGGGCGTCTTCACGCTTGAATCCGGCAGTACCTGCATTGGCGACATTGTTGGCGATGACCTCCAGCCTCTTCAACTGCTGCAAGGACCCGAGAACTAAAGCGCTCTTACCGATTCCCATGTCTGTTTCTCCTCTCCATGTGATTGAATTGCAATGAGAGTGCCAGATTCTTTCCGCTGTAAGCGATTAAAATTTCTTAAGATTTAGAATTTGATGATATTGTGGCTGGAAGGTTTGAGCAAAATGGGGAAATTTCTGCCGGGGGTTTGGCGGTTCTCCATGAGGGACTATCGGTCGGAGGAAAGGCGCTGGATGTCCAGGATAAGCTCAATCTCTCCTATGGGCTTTTGAAGCCTTTTCGCAATGGCTTTGGCATCCATTCCCTTCTGAAAGAGAAGGAGGACCTTTTTGTGGTCGGAATTTAAAGGCAATTTGTCCTGGTTTTCGATTACCGCCGGCTGTTCCTTCAGCAGTTCATCGAGTCGCTCGCTAACCCGTTGAGCCTCTTGAACCTTTTGTTCCAGTTTGGTGAGGATCTGCTGGATGAGGTCCTGGCGTTCCTGCAGGTTAGCGTCGAATTCCCTGCCGATGCTCCTGGTCTCTTCGATGATCTTCTCAAAACTGAGAAAGACATCATTCGTTCCCGGTGGAAAACTCTGTCGCCTTGCCAGAAAGAAGAAAAGGAAAAGCGCGATGAGGATTGTGATGTCCAAAAGGATCTGGAGAAGTCCGATAAATCCCGGCTGTTCTATAAACCAAGACATGAAGAATTCCGTAAGCAACGTGCTGTTCCCTTATAGCTTCTCAAAGCGATCAATGCGCATCCTCTCGGGATAAACATGGGGCAGAGTCGTCTTCAGGTGCTCCTGCAGATCATGCTGGATGATCTGTCCCCAGGCTTTCTGGGAATTCTTCCCGGGACGCCCCGTTTCAAGAAAACGGTAGACTACGTCACGAAAGAATACACTCTCATCCTTAAACCTTTGATAGGCTCCATTAGATTGGAATTCAAATTCAATGCTCAGGGATAGAATGCTCTTCTCAGACTCTGCATTGGCGAGGATGAAGAAGTCCAGCTTGTCCTGGTAGTGAGGGATGGGAATGGGCCTTCTCAAGGATGTGATGATGGGGATGGTGTTTTTCTTCTCAGAGGTCCGGAAGGTGAAGGCAATTCCAACCAGAACGCAAAGAAACAGGATACCGCACGAGCAGAGCAATACCTTCTTGTGTGCCGAAAACCTGCTGAAGAATTTCTTCACACCGGCCCGGTCCTCTGGGTCTCCGTGCTCGTTGTGGGGCGGCAGGAGCTCTTCCCCGAGACCTTTCACGGGCAGGCCGGAATTTCCCTCCTCGGAGATTTCGAAGGCATTCAGGAGGAAACTGTTGCTTGACCCTCCTTGCAGTTCGGAAACAGAGCTCTCGAGAGAGGACCGATTTTCGAGGTCAGGGCCTGTTTCCGATTCGACAGGTGCTTGCGCGGCAGACGGCTCTGCAGGAATATTGGCGACGGCCTTCCCTGGTACCTCCTGGCTCATGTCTGTATAACCTCTTATGCATCCATCGCTTTGACATAGTTTGGAAGATCATCTCTTCTGAACCTTTTGGAAAGCCTCGTTCGCAGCTTCAGGATGGCCTTGGTGTGGATCTGGGAAATCCGTGACTCGGTGTAGCCCATCACGGTTCCGATTTCTTTCATGGTGAGCTCCTCAAAGTAGTACAATGAAAGCACAAGCTGCTCCTTCTCGGACAGGGTGCGAATGCCTTCAGCCATATGCTTGCGCAATTCGCTGCGGTATGTCTGTTGAAAGAGGTCATCCGATTCCGATGCCAGGTTGAAAGACTCTTTGTTCTCGCAGACGGTCTCATGAATGCTTTCCGGGAGCAGGGAGATGCCCTTGATGTCATCGAGGAGCTTGAAATAGTCGTCCAGGGAGACCCGGAGCTCTCCTGCGATCTCTTCGTCGGTTGGATAACGTCCCAGTTTTTGTTCCAGTGTTGCACAGGTTTTGGTCAAAGCATTGGCCTTCTGTCGCAGGGAACGCGGGATCCAGTCCATCGACCGGATCTCATCCAGCATTGCACCCTTGATGCGGATTCTCGCATAAAATTCGAATGGTATCCCCTGGTTGGTGTCGTATTTGTCGATGGCGTCAATGAGACCAATGATCCCTGCGCTGAACAAATCCTCCACCGATACATGGTCGGGCAATCGCGAGATCAACCTGAGAGCCATGTATCTCACCAGTTCGCTGTATTGGAGGATGACCTGTTCCTTATCTTCCCGAGTCATTCCGTTCTCCAGCCTCGGGGCCCCATAAGGATTCTTGCTGAGAAGGATTCTCTGTAACATGTCTTCCCTCTTCCTGGTTGTCTTATGCATTCAGTAATCGTTTCCAGAAAAACTGGATGGATCCATGGTTCACCGAAGGTGGCATCTTATTGATGCTTCTCGCAAGGTTCCTGAAGGCTTTTGCGGCAGGGGATTCAGGGAATGCCTCCATGAGAGGCCTTTGCTGCACAACGGCTTTCGGCAGATTGGAATCTCGCGGAATCGTTCCGAGGTAATCCAAAGAGAGTCCGTCCAGGAAATGGTCCGCCACTCTGCTGATCTGAGCGAAGATGGCCTTGCCCTCCTTTTCGTCTTTTGCTGAGTTTGCAAGAATTTTGAAATGGCGTTCGCCGTGTCTGGTATAAAGCACTTTGATCAGGGCGTAGGCATCGGTTAATGAAGTGGGTTCAGGTGTTACGAGGATGATCTTTTCCTGGGCGGCCAGGTTGAAGTAGAGCACACTGTCTGATATGCCGGCTGCCACGTCTATGAGCAGCACATCGATATCCGGTTCCAGTTCGTCCAGTACCTCCAGAAAAATGAGCTTCTGTTCATCGGTAAGACGTGTCAGTTCATGAACTCCCGAGCAGGCAGGCATGATTCGAATTCTGCCGGGTCCATCCACCAGCACTTCCTCCAACCTCTTCTCTCCCTCAAGTACATGACTGATGTTGTACTTGGGGGTGAGTCCAAGGAGAACGTCGATGTTGGCGAGCCCGAGGTCGGCGTCCATGATAAGGACCTTCTGATCGATCTGATCGAAGGCCATGGCCAGGTTGATAACCACATTGCTTTTCCCTACACCTCCTTTCCCGCTGCTGATCGACATCACGCGAACAGGCTGACGTTGCACCGCCGGGGATGGGGACGGCGATTTGTTCCAATATGTCACCCCATTACCCTTTTTGCGTAATCCCACTGCTTGATCCATATGAACCCTTTCCATGCGACTGGCTTGTGGTCGGAAGAAGAAATGCAAGCAAACGTTTTGGAGTGGCTATCTCAAGATCTTCAGGGACGCGCTGTCCCGTTCCCAGGTACGATGCGGGATAGGGAAAACGCAAGAGCTGGTTGATGATGCCGCCGTGATTCATGGTCTCATCAATCTTGGTGAAGACCAGGCTCTGGATGTTGATGGCGCGGAAGTGAAGGATCGTCTGCCTGAGATCTTCATCCTTCGCCGTTGAGCTGAGCACAAGAAAGTGGTGAATCTTCGACCGCTTCCCAAAAAGGTCCTGGAGATCCTGGATATGCTGCCGGATCAGATAGTTTTTGCCGGTAGTATCCACGAGAACGACATCGAGATGTCTGAACTGATCCAAAGCGTGATCGAATTCCGTTTTATTCTGGGCTACGAGAAAAGGGAGGTCCAGGATGTTTGCGTAGGTCCTGAGCTGCTCCACTGCGCCGATGCGGTAAGTATCAACGGAGATGATGCCCAGCTCCAGTCCGCGCTTGATCTTGAGATGTGCCGCAACCTTGGCCAGCGTGGTCGTTTTTCCGACTCCCGTGGGGCCGACAAAGGTGAAGGCGGGCACGAATCCATTAGAAGGGGGGATCTGCTGGAATGGTCGGGAAAGTTTCACTTTGTTCAGCAGCTGATGGCAGAAGGCATCGAGAACCTGTTTGGGGTCTGAGGAGTCAAGTTTCGGTGTGTCCACCGCACGGCTGAGGAGCATATAGACCTGCTTTTCATCCAATCCACGGGTGAGGAGGGCATGGTAGATTTCTGCCAGAGGTTGCTGCGACTGGAGGTGTGTGAAATAGTCCTTCGATGAGATGAGCATGGAGAGGAAACTTTTAATCTCCCGAAGGTCCCCCTGAATGTCAATATCCTTGTCCACCCGGTGGTCAGGGGAACTCGAAACCGGCTCCTTCAGGTCTATTGCAGCCGTGACCTCTACGTGACACTCTGTCGGAGAAATGGCGACCTGCTTGTTTGCCAGGATGATGGCGTCCGGTCCGAGCTCTCTCTTTACCTGCTCTAAAGCTTTGTTGATATGCGGTGCTCTGAATGTCTTAACCTGCATTGTCCACCCTGATCACGCCGACAGATTGTATCTCAAAGGAGCCGACCAGCTCGTTGTGACTGATCACTATCACATCAGGCAAAAACCGTTCCAAAAGTCTCTTCAAATGTCTGCGCACTAGTGGGGAACTGAGGATGACAGGATGGTGCCCCTGACTGACCACTTTTTTGACCTCGTTGCTGGTGTTTTGGATCAGCTGGTGGAGAAACCCCGGTTCCAGGGCGAGGAACGATCCGTGCTCCGTTTTCTGAATGCTCTTGCTGAGACGTTCCTCCAGTTGTTGCTGAAGGGAGAGGATGTGCAGTTTGCCTTCTTCGGTTTCATAGGGGTGCGTAATGGTTCGTGCGAGACTCTGCCTGACATACTCCGTGAGAATCTCGGGGTCCTTGGTGAAGGTTGCGTGGTCCCCCAACGTCTCGCAGATGGTCTGGAGATCGCGGATGGAAATCCTCTCGCGAATCAGGTTCTGCAAGACTTTCTGGATGGTGCCCAGGGAGAGAAGGGACGGGACGAGCTCTTCCACCAGTTTTGGCTGTGTCTCGGCCAGATTGTCGAGAAGCTGCTGTACTGTCTGGCGGCTCAACATTTCGTCTGCATGGCGTTTGAAGAGCTCCGTGAGGTGCGTTGCCAGAACGGAGGATGCGTCGATAACCGTGTATCCGGCCCGCAAGGCTTCCTCCCGTCGGCCTTCGGGGATCCACAGAGCAGGCAGTTCAAAGGCGGGATCCCTTGTGGGGATTCCCTTGACGGGTTCCGTTACGTCGGCGGAGGCGAGAGCGAGATAGTGGTCCAGGACCAGTTCACCCCTGGCGATGGGATTTCCCTTCAGGAGAAGGCGATACTCGGCCGGTTTGAGCTGAAGATTATCACGCACGTGCATGGATGGAACAATGATTCCATATTCCATGGCCAGTTGATTGCGTATGGACTTGATCCTTGGGAGAAGGTCTCCTCGTTGTGATTCGTCCACCAGAGGGATGAGGCCGTAGCCCAGCTCGAATTCCAGGATGTCCAGAGGGGGGGGAAGCTCTGTCGATTCGTGAGGCTTTTCAGTGGATGCCTGGACTTCGTCAATGAGTTCGCCGTCCGTCTCTGGTGCCCTTCTCGAAATCCAGTGAGCGAGCAACAGGAGAATGCCGCCTACGAGGAACAGGGGAATGGCCGGGAATCCGGGCACGAGACCGATGAGGAAAAGAGAGATGCCGGTCAGGGCAAGAGGCCTGGGCTGCATGCGGAATTGACGGCCCAATGACTTGCCCATGCCCATCTCGTTTGCTGCGCGACTGACGAGAAGGCCGGCAGAAGTGGAAATGACAATGGCTGGAATCTGGGATACCAACCCATCGCCCACGGTCAGGAGAGAGTAGTTCTCCAGCGCATCGGTGAAGGACATGCCGTGCTGGATCACGCCGATGGCCAGTCCACCCAGGATGTTGATGATGGTGATCAGAATTCCGGCGATGGCATCCCCACGCACAAACTTGCTGGCGCCATCCATGGTGCCGTAGAAGTCAGCTTCCTGGCGAATGGCTTCCCGTCGTCTGCGGGCTTCCTTATCATCAATGACGCCGGTGTTGAGGTCGGCGTCAATGCTCATCTGTTTGCCCGGCATTGCATCCAGTGTGAAACGGGCGGCAACCTCCGAGATTCGCTCCGTGCCCTTCGTGATGACCATGAAATTCACCAGGACAAGGATGATGAATATGACAAATCCGACAACGTAGTTGCCTCCCACGACGAAATTTCCAAAGGCATGAATGATATGCCCTGCAGCCGTGGTTCCCTCGTTGCCGTGCAAGAGCACCAGTCGCGTGCTCGCCACGTTGAGCGCGATACGGAACAGGGTTGTTATGAGAAGCAGTGAGGGAAAAGTAATAAAATCCAGAGGCTTGACCGTATAGATCGTGGTAAGGAGAATCAACAGACCCGTGGAGAGATTGATTGCCAGCAGGACGTCGAGAAGACCGCTCGGCATGGGCAGGAGCATAATGGACAGGATGATGATAATTCCAATACCGACAAAGGCCTCGCTGTCGGTAATATGCTTCAATTTCTCAAGAAAGGGATTGCCCGTAGTGACGGAATCTGCTGTGGGTGTCATCGATTTCCTCTAACATGTCTGAAAAGATGTCATGCCGAGTCGTGGAGACGGATCCGAACCGTCGTGGTGATTGTGGCGGCAGACGGTGTCGTTCGGATTTGCCTTGCGACGGACGAAGCTTCCCTGATGAACTGTGGCTGGGAAGATGGGATCGAGCGGGCAAGAATGTCGATTCGCTCAGATTCCTGTGGCGCATTCCCCTCAGAACCGATCACGCACTGCAAGCACTCTCTCGATAAGAAGGTCGGGACTCACATCCCCCCAGCTATTGTGCTGGGGTGTCGGATATGGAAACCCAATCTGCAGAGCTATCGGTACCTGTTCATATTGAGAAGTCACCACCACCGCGAACGAATAACTGTCAAATGAGGCTATTCAGCCGCCTGCCGCTTCTGCTGAAAGACATAGGCCAGCACTTTTGCCACAGCTCGATAGAGCTCCACGGGGATGGTTTCATCAAGCCTCACCTGTTTATACAAAGCGCGTGCCAGAGGAGGATTCTGTATAACGGGTATTCCTGACTTGCGGGCGATGCCAATGATTTTAATGGCAAGAAAGTCGACTCCCATGGCGACGACCCGGGGGGCTTCCATTTCCGGTGAATAGGCAAGAGCCACTGCATAGTGAGTGGGGTTGGTGATAACCATCGTCGCCTTCTTCACATGGGAGAGCATCCGTTGCCTGGCGAGGGTTTTCTGAATGGATTTGATGCGCCCCTTGATCTGGGGGTTGCCTTCGGTTTCTTTGTACTCCTCCTTTATTTCCTGCTTGGTCATCATCAGGTCCTGCTTGTGCTGCCATTTCTGATAGCCGAAATCCAGGAAGCTCACCAGGAGCATGATGGCCATGACACGCACCAGGAGTTTGAGGGCCAGGTCGCCCGTAGTCTGCAATATATCGAAGACATCCCGATCCACGAGAGACATGAGCGTCTGACGTTCGGAGAAGATGACAGAATAGACCGCGTAGCCTATGATTATGAGCTTGAGGAGCGATTTGACGAGCTCGGAAAACGATCGTACAGAGAAGAATCTCTTCAAGCCCTGCAGGGGGTTCAGGTTTGAAAGGCTGATTCTCATGGCTTCAAACGAAAAGAAGAATCCCTTGAGCTGAATGATGTTGATGCCAACAGCGGCAACTGATGCAGCCACGAAAACGGGCGCAAGGACAATAAACATCTGCTTCGCTGACCTGTTGAAGAGTGCCGCGACCACGGTGTTGTTGAGATCGGGACGGGCCGCATGGTTCAAGACCTCCTGGAGCAGTTCGCGGAAACTGTGAACAACAAGACTTCCGCTGAGGTAGACCGCCACAGTCCCAAACAGGAGAACTCCCAACGCGACCAGTTCTCTGCTCTTTGCGGTCTGCCCCCGCTGCCTGGCCTTTTGCAACCTCTTTGCGGTTGGCTTTTCCGATTTTTCCTGACTGCCGGCCAAATCACTCCCTCACACACAGATGTCAAAAGCCGGGATCTCGTCAAAATGTTGGCAAATGGGACGACGGAGCTCCGGAAGCCCTTACCTGGATAAGATTCTGAAGGAATTGGATCAGATCCCTGTTGATATGTTCCATTGCCGTTCCCCAGATGAGAACAGAGAAGCTCATGAACAGAAGGCCTATGAAAATGGTCAGAGGGAAACTGGTCATGAGGATGTTGATCTGAGGGGCGAATTTGGACATGAGACCCATACCGAGCTGAGTAATCATCAGAGCGATTACGACGGGTGCCGAAAGCTTTACGGCAATGACAAAGAGGTGAGCCGACAGGATGACGATACGGTCATAAAGAGCCTGGTCAATGGCGAAGACACCTATGGGCAGTGTTCTGAAACTCTCGATGACGGCTTTCAGAAGGTAGTGATGCCCGTTCAGACCCAGGAAAAGCATGAGTGCCAGCAGTTGGAACCACATGCTGAAAAGCATTGTTTGGGTGCCGCTCTGGGGGTCCACCACGAAGGCAAACCCGAAGCCCATTTCAAAGTTGATGAGCTCGCCTGCAACTTGAAAGGCTGTAAAGATGATCGTGATAGAGAGGGACATGACTATTCCGAAAACAAGCTCGCCGACAACTACAGCCAGGAGTGCAGGCAGCTCGAAGGGAATGGGAGTAACTGTCTCCCTGAGCAAGGGGTACAGGATAACCGAGAAGGCTAATGCAAAGCAGACCTTGAAAACGGAGGGAACCTGCCTGCTGTTGAAGATGGGAAACATGAATGTGATCAGACTCAATCGCAGCAGAATTGCCAGCCAGATCGCCGCTTCGTGCAAGTTGATGGTGAAGTTCATGGCAGTCCATGCTGTCGGGGTCATCGCACCATGAGAGGAATACTCTCCATTATTCCTCTCATGAAGTCGATGAGCTTGGTCAGCATCCACGAGCCGAAGATGAGCAGGGAAATGAAGGTCATGATGATCTTGGGGACGAAGGTGATGGTCATCTCCTGGATCTGCGTGACAGATTGAAAAATGCTGATAAGCAGACCGACAATCATGCTGACCATGAGAACAGGAAGACTGATAAGAAGCATGGTTTCTATCGCCTGTCTTCCCAGGCCGATGATGAATTCGAAGCTCATGGCCCCAGCCTTACTGAAAGCTCTTGACGAGAGAACCGACGAGGAGGTTCCATCCGTCCACCATGACAAAGAGCATGAGCTTGAAGGGGAGTGAGATCATGACGGGAGGGAGCATCATCATGCCCATGGACAGCAGAATGCTCGAAACCACCATATCCAGGATAATAAATGGAATATAGAGCATGAATCCGATCTGAAATGCTGTCTTCAGCTCACTGATGACAAAGGCGGGAATGATCGTTGACATCGAAAGGGATTCCGTGTCCTTTGGCTTCTCTTTCTGTGCCAGCGAAACGAACAGTGCCAGATCCGCCTTGCGAGTCTGCTTCAGCATGAAGGCCTTCAGCGGTTTTGCTCCGTTGGAGAGGAGTTCCTCGCCTGATATCTTGTGGTCCTGGTAAGGCTTGATGGCTTCCTGGTGGATGCTCTGCCAGACCGGTTGCATGATGAAAAAAGTTAGAAAGAGGGCCAGGCCGATGATGATCTGATTGGGTGGGGACTGCTGGGTGCCGAGAGCGTGGCGGAGGAATGAAAAGACCACGGCAAGACGCGTGAAGGATGTCATCATCACAAGCACGGCAGGAGCCAGAGACATGACGGTTATCAGAAAAACGATCTGCAGAGCTCCCGAGATGCTCTGAGGCGCCTTGGGGTCATTGAGATCGAAATGAAGGGCCGGAATATTGATTTCCGCGGCCCGGCAGTCGGAAACGACAAGCAGGCACGCAATGAAGGATGCCAGGAACCAGGCCGCCAGAAGACAGCGACTCCCGCGCCTTGTTGGAAAAGATGTCAGTGGATGATCCCAGCGGAAGCATTTCATAGATTACTCACCGTTATCGTGAAAATGCATGACTCGCCGGGATTCACATCCCGACACCGGAATGTGTCGGGTGTGGAATCCCGACACACCCATTTCATGAGGATTGAACTGACTGTGGCTCATGAACGTCAGCCCTGGGGAATGCCTCGCGGGCAGAGCCCGGTATGGACGAGAGGTAATGCATTCCCTGAGGTGAAACGCCCACGAGCAGCTTCTCCTCCTCGACTTTGACCAGGAGGATGTGATGCTTGGGACCGAAGGAATGCTGTGCAATGATTTGTATCCATCCATCATTGCCGGTCTTCTTCATCCAGTGGCCCCATCGCTTGAGAGCATAGAGGCCCCCAAGCAGCAGTGCCAGGACCAGGGCGAGACTGCCGGCAACCCGGACGAATTGAAGAGTCATGTCCAATGTGTCCTGCATTTTCTTTTCACGATTTCCTGTTTACAGGTTTCCGGCATTTTCCACATGGATTCAGGAAAGTTGCTTGACTCGTTCGATGGTGCTGATGATATCGGTGATCCGCACGCCGAACTTGTCGTTGACGACAACCGCCTCACCTCTGGCCACCAACTTCTGATTCACCAGTATTTCCAGGGGCTCACCGGCCAGTTTGTCCAGTTCTACGACCGACCCCTGCCCGAGTTGCAGAAGATCGTTGATGAGCATATGGGCTCGTCCGAGTTCCACGGAAATCTCCAAAGGGATGTCCAGGAGGAAATCGAGGTCCCTCTTGGAGGTCTTCCGCTGTTCGTTTTTTTCCAGAGTGGGGAACTTGGCACCGTCGTCCCAGTTGTCCTGATGACTGCTTTTTTCCTTATCGGGAGCTTCCTGCAGAGTTTCACTCATGTTCGTCACGTCTTTCCTCAATGCTTCTATGATTCATAGTTGTTGACGATTTCACCGCATATCATGGAAGCCTGCTGCCCCTTCGAGACTCCGGGCATCGCTTTCAATTTGGGTATGCCCTGAACTTTAACGATGAGAGGTTCGCTCACCTCATGGTCGAGCATGATCACATCGCCCACTTCCAGATTCATGAGCTCCCTCCCCGTGATCGTTGTCTTTCCCAATTCCACGAGCAATTGCACTTCGATTTCATGGAGACGCCTTCTGAGACGCTCCAGCCATTCAATATCCACTTCCAGTTGATCACTCTGGAAACTGGCGTAGAGTTTCTGACGGATCGGCTCAATGGTGGAATATGGAAGGCACAGAATCATTTTTCCGATCAGGCGGTCCAATTCCATTTCATAGTGAATCGTGAGCACCAGGTCCGAGGGAGGAACGATGGTGGCAAACTGCGGGTTCACTTCGGATCGGATCGTTTGAAACGTAATGGGTGTAACCGGTTTCCATGCAGCATCCAGATCCTTGAGTGTTGCCTGAACGAGCTTGCTGATCACCCGTTGCTCGATGGATGTGAAATCACGGCCTTCAATCTTGTAGCTTGACTTTCCCGTGCCCCCGAAAAAACAGTCCAGAAGATTGAAAATGAGTCTGCTTTCCACAACGAGAAGCGCATGTCCCCTCAAGGGTTCCATTTTCAAAATGTTTAAACTGGTTGGAACCGGAAGGGTTCGGATGAATTCCCCGAATTTGATCATACCGGTCTGGGTTACGGTGATGTCGATCACCCGCCGAAGGGCCCCGGAGAGGGTGACACGGTGAAGCCTTGCGAATCGGTCGTTGATGATCTCAAGGGTGGGCATGCGCCCCCGGACGATGCGATCCTGGGAGGTGAGATCATATACACGCACCCCTTCCGTTTCGGTTTGTTCTTCCTTCTCCGGTTCGATCTGTCCATCCGAAAGACCCCGCAACAGGGCATCGACTTCATCCTGGGAAAGGATCTTTTCCATCCTCGCCTGCTTCCTCTATTGTTGCATTACTGGACCAGAAACTCGGTGAAATAGATGTCCTGTACCTGACCCTTCTTCACGAGACGATTGAGTTGAAAGATGATCTCCTGTTTGAGGGTTGCCTTATCCTCCGGTTTTGCGATTTCCTGAAATTCCTTGCTCGACAGGAGCATAATGATCGCGTCTCTGATCTCGAAGGTTCGGCTGACGAATTCCTCCTGAAGCTCTTTGCCGCTTAATCTGGCCTTCATGGTGAGCTTCAGGTAGCGCTTCCCGCCGGGATCGCTCAGATTGACGAGAAATGTCTCCACCTCTTGAATGACCGGTTCCGACCCTTTTGCCTGAGCATGCGCGTCTGTATCCTTCTTGAAAAACTTGGTATAGGCGAAGAATCCTCCTCCGCCGGCCAGCAAAACCGTCAAGGCGACGGTGAGAATCAATTTCATCGATGAGGACTTGGTGTTTTCAGTATCTTTGGTCTCATCCGATCTTTCTGAAGCCATCCTTTTCCAAGCTCCTTTCTAGTGTATGGCACCTACCGTGTGGTGGGGGTTGGCCGGTTTTCAGTTTCTCGGGTCTCCTCACTTTCCGCATTCCACAATGCATCCTGCCTTTTGACTTCTTTAGATGGGATGGGCCTGAAAACGGCTCTCCCGTGATTGAGGAGGCATGAATGCATGAAGCTTCTGTTCGACGATTCTGGGGTTTTCTCCGTTGGCAATGGCCAGGATACCGGCAACGATCATCTCCTTGATCAATGCCTCTTCCTGGCTTCTCTTCCGCAACTTGCCCGACATGGGGAGGCAGACAAAATTGGAGCCCAACGCGCCATAAAAGGTCGTCACGAGGGCAAGAGCCATAGCGGGGCCTATGGTGCTGGGATCTTCCATGGTCCGGAGCATCTGGATCAGGCCGATCAATGTTCCAATCATGCCCATGGCCGGAAAAAAATTCGCCATGGTGTTCAGAATTTCGGCTCCGGCCCGATGCCTCTCCTGCTGATAATCGATTTCAGTCGCGAGGATCTCCCGGATGGCGTCGGGTTCCATACCGTCAATTGCGAGTTGCAGTCCCCTTCTCAGGAAGTTGTCGTCAAGTTCGTCGAGATCGCGTTCGAGGGAGAGCAAACCTTCGCGCCTCGATTTCTTGGAGAAATCCACGAATCGGTTGATGAGGTCCTGGCCGCTCCACACCCTGGAGAAAAAGACGTTCTTCATAACGCGAAACACACTGAGAACATCCTTAAGTGGATAGTGAATCATGGTTGCTCCCAATGTGCCTCCAATGACGATCATGGCTGAAGGCACGTCGATGAATATCCCGAGGCCGCTTCCCATCATGATGGAGAGCATGACAAGGGCAAAGGCGGATACAATTCCAATCAGTGTGGCCAGGTCCATAAGTCCCCGAAGAAGTCCTCTAATGACAGCCGGATTGCTATCCCTCGCGCTCCCGCGGCAAGGGAAAATGCCTTTCTGGGATGAGGCCAGAATCATCCTGACCAGAGAGCAATAGACGTGCCATGGCTTAAGGGCAGGGAGGTCGGGTCGTTCGATCGGCGGATGGTGATTGAAATGGATAACGGAGCAAGGACTTGAGAGGATTGATGGGCACTTCTCAACAAGTCCCGCTCACGACCGCTTCGCAGGTCGGGTTTTCCACACCCGACACCTGGGTGCAAACGCTCTCGGGATTGGAATCCCGACCTGCTCATTGAAATAGTATGGTTGAGGGATTGATCGGAGTCAAAACAATGATCAGTTCCCGGTCAAATGCGAAGGTTGTGAGGTCAATGATTTGACTAGACAGTGCTCAAAGGGAGAGATCGTTCCAATGAGGAAAAAATTGCACCACTCTCAGCAAATTATTCCGTGATCAGGCTGGCATCATTTGGAGTAGATTTAGCTAAGCATTGGAAACTTCATGGATATTTCCGCAAGCTCTGTTGGTATCGATGTTGCTCAATGGAAGCTGCAATTCGATTTTGGTGTGAACGGGTGAGATCGAGATGCAAGGCATTCATACAATGGAGATCAGATCATGGCTGCAGTGGATACTGTCAGTGCACAATCGTTGAAAAGCCTTCTTGGGTCCACAGCTACTGCATTGAGCGGGTCGCAGACAACCAGCGGTTCCTCAAGCTCCAAAACTCTTGACATGGATGCTTTCCTGACGATGTTCACCACTCAGCTCAAGTATCAGGACCCTACGAATCCGCTGGAATCTTATGAACTGTCGGCTCAGCTTGCCCAGTTC
>JAAYUJ010000271.1 GCA_012517775.1 Deltaproteobacteria bacterium | reverse complement strand
GAGCTCCGGCTGGCGATGGTAACGTCACCAATGACCCATGCACCCGGCGCGATAAAAACTTCATCGGACACCTTGGGCAGAATCCCTCTATAAGCCTGTATGCTCAGCATGTTTGTCCAACCTTTCCAATCCCAGTTCCTGTGCATCAAAGGGTTGTATCGGATCGTCCGCAGGACTCTCCTGACTGGATGAAATGATGTTGAAGGATTTCAGGAGGAGGAGAGTCACCGGCTTTTCAAATCCAGGAGCTCCGCAATGGCAGAGGCTGTGTAATCCACGAACTGCTTGAATTCAGAAGCCCCCAGAGCCTGGCCGGTTCCTGGGTTTGGGACATGGCGCGGCAGTTTGATCAGGTATGGAGAATTTTGAAGCTCTTTGCTGGGAATCACTTCATACTCCGGTTCAAAAGTGTTGCAAAAGTACTTCTCCTGAAAGACCGAAAACTTCATGGCATGGGCCGTGGCATCCAGGATTCCGGCCTGGTTCTTGCGGATTCTATCCTCCCCCAATGCCCTAGCAAGTCCCGCGAGGCATTCCCCACCCTGAGTGCAGGCGATGTGCCCGTTCCGATTTGCGGTAAGCATGGCATCCATGATTTCCTGTTCACTTACCTGAATCACTTGGACGGCACTCTCACCCCCCAGTTCCCGGTAGCGTTCGACGAGGTGCATTACCCGCGGCATGGAGACCGGATTGCCGATCATGGCAGCCTGTGCCACGCTCGGCCTGACGGTTACCGGCCGGTAGCTGCGTCTGGTGGGGTCCGGCTCGAGATAGTAAAGATAAACCGGATTGGCATGTTCTGATTGAACTCCCAGAATGGTCGGAAGACCGGTGATGATCTGCAGGTCGTGCAGTTTCAGGAACCCTTGCATGACAGCGGTAATGTTTCCCGCATTCCCGATGGGAACGACGATGACGAGATCCGACACATCGTAGTCGAAAGCCTGGGCAATCTCATAGCTGTATGATTCCTGGCCGAGAATGCGCCAGGCGTTTTTGGAATTCATCAAAGCCACGGCGTAGTGTTCCGAGAGGTGTTCAACGACCTTCATACAGTCGTCGAAAACACCCGGGATTTCGATCACTCTTGCTCCACTGCCCAGAGGTTGGCCGAGCTGCTGAGGCGTAACCTTTCCATGAGGCAAAAGCACGGCGGATTTTACGCCGTCCACGAGATACGATGCGTAAAGGGCTGCGGAAGCCGATGTGTCACCCGTCGAGGCGCAGATTGCCAAGACATCCTTTAAGCCCGCGTGCTTGATAAGCAAGTTCAAGTAGCTGAAGGCGCTTGCCATTCCTCGATCTTTGAATGACGCACTGGGGTTCTGTCCATCATTCTTGAAGAAGAAGGGAATCCCCAGCCAATCCCGGAGCCTGCTGTTGGCTGCTATGACCGGGGTGTGTCCCTCTCCCAGACAGATGATGGCATCCAGAGGAATAACGGCTCCGATCAGCTCGTGGTAGCGGTAAATCCCCTTGATGGCGGGTATGGTGAGCATCGCCCGATAATCGAAGATCTCACGCCACCGGGATCCTGGTGTGGACTTGAGGCGGTTCCAGTCCTCATCTTCGAGCATGAGTACACTCTGACAATCAGGACAGGTGTAGAGAAGTCTTTCGATCCCGAACCCCTGCCCACATGCGGAGCAACGATAGATATACCTGCCGCTGGTTTGAGGGATGAGATGTGACTGAATCTCATAAGGAAAATGTTCGAGTCTCATGAGAGGGGAGCTCCAAATCGTCTGACTTGCCGAGAGGCGGCGGTGATTCTCCAATATATGGGTCGGGATACCAGTCCCGACAGCCTTTGCGCCAATGTGTCCGGTATGGAAACCCTCCCTGCAGAGCCGTCGTTACCCGGACTCATTGAGAAGTCACAGGCGGCGCCTGTATGCTGGCGATGATCCAGACCAGTGAAGTATCCTGCATCTTCAGTCGAGAATCAAGGGCGGCATTGAGTCTTCTGCATTTTCAAGGAATTCTATTGTTGCGAAAATCACACAGCTACAGGGATATATGTGTCTTTTTGAACACGACTCCTCATTGAAGCCTTCTGGAAATCTCAGCTTGACCATGAACATGGAAGCCTGTAAAAGCTTCTCCATCCTGATTCGGCAGTCGGGCCATGTGACTTTCACTTTGAGGTATTCATGGTACGTTTCCTGCTTTAAAGGCTGCTTGAGGAGGAAAGGGGCTTGAACAGGAAATATCTCAAACAGAGGACGCTCAGACGGGAAGTGTGGTGCGGAGGAGTTGGTCTCCATTCGGGTGCTGGAGTTTCCATGAAGCTGAGACCGGCTCCCCCCAATTTCGGCGTGCGTTTCAAACGTGTGGATCTTCGGGACCGACCTGTAATTGCTGCTCATCACAATCAGGTTGTAGATACTTTTCTCGCAACGACGCTTGGGTACGACGGCGTGGTGGTATCCACGGTTGAGCACCTCATGGCGGCCTTGTTTGGTTCCGGTGTGGATAACGTCCTGGTTGAACTGGATGGTCCCGAAGTGCCCATCCTGGATGGAAGTGCGGCACCATTTATAGAAGTGCTCCGCGAAGCGGGGCTCAGGGAACAGGATGCCCTCCGGAAGTGTATGGTGGTTGGTCGGTCTCTGCAGGTGAGAGATGGCGACGCTTTTATCAAAGTGACGCCGTGCAGAGACTTTCGTGTACGTTATGCCATAGATTTTCCTCATCCCCTTGTGGGGAAGCAGGAGTATTCCTGGTCTCTCAATGAGGGGACCTTTGCTCTGGATATCGCGGGGGCCAGGACTTTTGGTTTTCTCAAGGACGTACAGAAGTTGCAGAGCTTGGGCCTTGCTCAGGGAGGGTCACTGGCTAATGCCATTGTATTTGATGACAGTGGTCTTCTGAATAAGGATGGATTCCGCTACAGCAATGAATGTGTCCGCCATAAGGTCTTGGATTTTATCGGTGATCTGGCTCTTGCGGGAGTGACCCTCCAGGGGAGTTTTGAGGTGAGGAAGGCTGGACATGCGCTCCACAATGCATTTTTGAAGCAATTGACCAGCAGACCCGGTTACTGTGCTGTTTCGATCGCAACTCGCGTACAGATCCCATTTTTCCAGACTCCCGGCATGCCCCCCTTGGGACGGGATTTCCCGGCTGTCGGCAAGCCCATGTGATTGTCGGCGGATTTCCCCCAATACGGGAATTACCCCTTTAAGCGTTATACTCGTATCCCGCCGGTCAGCAACTCAGCTGCAGCCGCTCTCAGGGCTGGTTTACCGTGGGAGTGGCTGTCCGGATTGGTTTCCTGCCCGACCAATCCCACCTGATTCTCCCGCCTTGATACAGGTTGACGAGAAAGCGCTTGTCTTCCCATGGACCATTAGCTAGAATTTTTCCGCATCCAGCCGTGGAAAGCGGGTTTTTCCGGCAGTTGCCGATAGTGCTGCCTCGCAGGGGCGCCTTTTGTTGCTCTCGTCCCTGCTTTGTCTCGCTTTGGGGCTTTGACACGGTCCAGCCGGAAGCAGCCATATCCCGGTGAACAGTCTTCTCATGGAAATTGCAAACCCCTTCACAAGAAACCGGCGACGGGAAAGAGAGCGGTATTGGGTTATCCTCTCGATCCTGGCCCTTGCCATTCTGTTTGGATTTCTCGAGGGCTGGTTCCTCGAGTTACGGGCTGACTTACCTTTTCTGGGCAACATCCTCCTTTTTGGACTCATCAATCTCAACGTTATCCTGCTGCTTCTCCTGACCTTCCTTGTGCTCCGCAATGTGGCCAAACTGATCTTCGAACGAAAACGGGATATTCTCGGAAACAGACTCAAGACCCGGCTGGTCATTGCATTTGTGGGGCTAACCTTCATACCGACTTTACCCCTCTTCTGGCTGGCCACTCATCTCATGTTCTCAAGCCTTGATTCCTGGTTTAGCCATCAGGTGGAGCAATCGCTGGAACAGTCGGTTGCTTTGGGAAAAGACTATCTGGAACAGGAAGGAAGAAACCTGGTCCAGGACGCTGGTTCTGTTAGCGGTGAGCTTGCAGAGCTCGAGGCGGACGGCCGTTCCCTCTCTCAATCCTCCGATGTGCATGATGAGGAACAGGATCGAGTTGATCTTGAGACAGAGCCAAGAGGCCTGACTGGAGATGTTTTAGATTCGATTTTGCTGCAATACCGATTGGATGCAATGCTGTTGTTCGACAGGGAGTCATCCCTTCTCTGGCAGGTGAAAAGCAACCAGCTGGCAGACACCAACGTCAGAGACTCTGTGGAGCCTCTGATCGAGAAGGATTTATCATCGCTGCAGGTCCGGACTCTGAAGCTTTCCGGCAAACAGGAAGGCCTGGCGGCTTCCGTCGTTTTCCCCCCCCCGGACAGACCTCCTCGGGAATTGGCCGGAAGGCTGGTGGTGATACGCCTCCTGCCGACTCCCATCAAAGAGAAGATTGCCACTATCAGTTCAGGTTACGACGATTACCTCCAGCTCAAGTTGATGAACAATCCCATAAGGTTGAGCCACTTCATCACGTTCGCCATTGTGACGGTCCTGGCTATTTTCGCGGGAATATGGTTTGGGTTCTTCCTGGCGAAGAGCATCACCGGTCCTTTGCATGCTCTCCTTGCTGCAACCCAGAGAGTCGCCGGCGGTCACCTGGATGTGCATCTGGATTCAGAGCGTCCTGATGAGATGGGACAACTGGTGACGTCCTTCAACAAGATGGTTCGTGACCTTCGGGAAGGGCGTGAGAAATTGAATCAGGCTTATGGAGCCTTGCAGCTGACCAATGCTGAACTTGAGGAGCAACGGCGCTACATGGAGATCGTCCTGGGGAATATCGCAGCTGGAGTGGTCAGTGTGGATGCCGGGGGAAGGATCATGACCATCAATAGATCGGCTGAAGAGACCCTGGGGCTTGATGCGACCCAGGACAGAGGCCGTCTCTATTCCGAGCTTCTTTTGCCGGCACAGATGGACATTGTGAAAACATTTGTCGATGCATACCGGATCAGTCGTCAGACTCACCTCGAACAGCAGGTCCAGATCATGATGGGCAGCCGCCCCATGGTCCTTCTCGTAAAAGCCTCTGTGCTTCTGGATGAAAAAGGGGATTACATGGGGGTCGTGCTTGTTTTTGACGACCTGACCGATCTGGAAAGAGCCCAGCGCATGTCGGCATGGAGGGAAGTGGCAAGACGCATCGCCCATGAGATCAAGAACCCGATCACCCCCATTCAGTTATGTGCTCAGCGTTTGCGCAGGAAGTATCTGGAGCGGTTGGGATCAGAGGGTGAGATTCTGGATGAGTGCACGCGAACCATTGTTCAGCAGGTTGATCAGATGAAGCATCTGGTTAATGAGTTCTCACGCTTTGCGCGGCTGCCAAACGCCCAGCTTTCGCCGAGGGACCTGGGAGCACTTGTGGACGATGCCATGTCGCTCTATCGCCACACCCACTCAAAGATTTCCTTCGTCCTCGAAAGGTGCCCTGATCTGCCCCTTTTACAGCTGGATGAGGGACAGATCAAGCAAGTCATCATCAATCTGCTGGAAAATGCCATTCAGGCGCTGGATGATGGGGGGGGGACCATCAGCATCAGACTCTTCCATGATCCCATCCTTCGCATTGCCAGACTGGAGTGTGCCGATACCGGACACGGCCTGTCTCCTGAGGACAAATTGCGCATGTTCGAGCCATACTATTCGACGAGGGAGAAAGGAACAGGACTCGGTCTGGCAATTGTCGCCAACATCGTGGCGGACCATCATGGCTTCGTCAGAGTGCGGGACAATGTCCCAAAGGGGACTGTCGTCGTAATCGAATTACCTGCTTAGACACTGTTGGGGTCACTTCCCAATATGTCCCGGTGATGACTGCTTTGTAGGTCGGGTTTCCATACCCGACACCTTGGTGCAAAGGCTGTGTGGATTTGAATCCCAACATGCTTGTCGAGAAAGGACCAGTTGGGGATAAATGGCACGAGTCGGCTGATGGAGGGCACTCTCTGTCAAGTCAGGGATTGGGCACATCAGTTGGCGCTTCAATCCGCGGCGGGCAGGAATATGGACTTCCAGAGTGTGTGTCGAAAAAAGTGGCTGGGAATGTGGTTCCCGATATTCCGGTGAAAGGATGGAAGTCAGAGAGCCAGCATTTCATGTATCTCGGTTTTCACCCGGATGACGGCTGGAGAACACTCCCATCAGGCTTTCTGAACACACTCCCATGAGGGGGCTTGGATGTGGTGCATGAGGTTGGGGGATTTCCATGAAGAAGAGAATTCTTGTGGTCGACGATGAAGTCAGTATCTTGCAGTCTCTCAGAGGAGTGCTGGAGGACGAGGGGTACAGGGTTGCGGTTGCCGTTGACGGCAGGGAAGCACTTGGGGAATTGCAGAAGGACGTTCCGGATGTCATGCTTCTGGATATCTGGATGCCGGGAATGGATGGTCTGTCGGTGTTGGCTGAGGTGAAAAAGATCCTCCCGATGCTCCCGGTCATTATCATATCGGGGCACGGCAATATCGAAACCGCGGTCAAGGCGACCAGGATGGGTGCATTCGATTACGTGGAAAAACCCCTTTCCCTGGATCGTATCCTGGTATCTGTTCAGAATGCTTTGGAATTCAATCGCCTGACGGAGGAGAATCGACTCTGGCGCCAGAAAGCCACCCGTCGCCATGCAATCACAGGGAACAGTCCAGCTATTGTCGCCCTCAGGCAGGAGATTGAGAGAGCTGCCCCAACCAACGCAACAGTGCTGATCACAGGAGAGAACGGGACGGGGAAAGAACTGGTGGCTCGCATGATGCATCATTTGAGTCGCCGCAGCCACCGGCCCATGATCGAGGTCAATTGTGCGGCAATCCCCGAGGAGCTCATCGAGAGCGAGCTCTTCGGTCATGAAAAAGGGGCGTTCACGGGAGCTCATGAAAGGCGCAAAGGGAAGTTCGACCTCGCCGACGGCGGGACCCTCTTCCTGGATGAAGTCGCCGATATGAGCCTCAGGACTCAGGCAAAGATCCTTCGGATCATTCAGGAGCAGGTTTTCGAGCGGGTGGGAGGCACTCGCCCTATCCAGGTGGATGTCAGGATTGTGGCTGCGACGAATAAGGATCTCCAGAAGGAAATTGAAGAAGGTCGCTTTCGTCAGGACCTCTATTATCGGCTCAATGTGATTCCAATCTATGTGTCACCCCTCAGGGAGAGGATCGAAGACATACCCATGCTGGTGGAGGATTTTCTTCATGAGATGAGCGTCGAGAGCGCTATGGGCAAGAAGAGAGTTGAACCTGAGGTAATTGAAAAACTCCAGCGCCATCGATGGATTGGAAATGTGAGAGAGTTGAGGAACTTTATCGAGCGACTGTGTATCATGACACCGGGCGATATCATCAAGCTATCCGATCTTCCTCGCGATTTCATGGAAAAGATCCAGGTCGGAGACAATGCGAACGATCCTTTCGGCCATGGAACACTGAGAGAAGCGCGGACTTGCTTTGAACGGGAGTATCTGCTGCGAAAGCTCGATGAGTATGACTGGAATATCTCCCTGACCTCAACGCAGATCGGAGTTGAGAGGAGCCACCTGCATCGCAAGATGCGCGCCCTCGGGATTCGGGAAAGAGACGAGAGTTCTCCCCAGGGGCTCAAACCTCCTCCCGCCAACCCTTTATCATCTCAATAACTTCCAGTTCGTTAGAGTGAATCCATGCTCCCTCTCTAAAACCTTCAATAGTAAGCTTCCAGGGAATGAAAAGGCTTGATCCGTTGTCGTTCCCGTGCAATCAGTCATCCAGCAATTCCGGAGGCGATCGAGTCTGCTGACCCCTATTGCAAAGTGATTCCTTTTTGTGTTGCACGAAGGTGCATGCGAAAAGGGGGCATTCAGAAGTGTTTCTCAAAAGAAGGGCGTTCAACCTTAACGAGTATGGGTGGATCCCCGTCCGTACTGCGCATCAATCGGCTTCCATGAGTTGATTTAGATGAAGTGGTTCTTATGTTTACAGAATAAATTTGATTGCGTTCTGTAATTAAAACCCGTTAACCTTCTTTGGCAAACGAGCGCAAACTGGAGGAACAGATGTCAAGAGCAATAATAATCTACGCCACCAGAAAGAATGCAACGAAGTCCATAGCGGAAATCATCGGTGAAGGTTTGAGATTTGGAGGAATTGAGGTCACAGTTATGAACGTTGCCGATGTGGAGAAATCGCAATTGGACCTAGAATCCTACGACGCCGTTCTTCTGGGTGCTCCAACCTACCACGGTGAGATGCATTCCGGGATGAAGACGTTCCTTTTCCTCGCTGAAAAGGCTAACCTGGAAGGAAAGGTGGGTGGAGCCTTCGGAGCTTATGGGTGGAGCGGAGAGAGTGCCGGTCGGATTTATGATACCATGAAAAACATCTTTAAGATGGATATGGCTGGTGGTCCCTTGATGCTCAAGAGTGCCTTCATAGGGGGCGGAGTCCAGATGGCCCAGAGTTATGGCAAGGAGATAGCCAGGAAGCTGGGGGCATCTGTATGATGGTTCCGGGTGATGACTGTATTCTGAATTCATCTTTCAGTGTAGCATGTGCGGCAACGTCGTGCCTTTTTGTGCGGCGCCAGGACAACGAACCCTCAGGTAATGGAGAAAAGCCATGAGCAGCCAGGAGAACTTGATCAAGATATTCGAATATGCACTGAATCAGGAGTATACCGGACGGGGTTTTTTCGAATTCTCTCTGCAGCGTATGGGAGTTGGTGCTGCTGTCTCTGCTTTCAAGAAGCTGATCGAAGAAGAGGAAAAGCACATAGCCTTCATCAGCAGAATTATCGAAAACCTGAAAAAAGGCCATACTTTTGATCCGTCGAGCATGCACGATATGATCATCGATCCGACAAATTTCTTTGATGAGCGGGCGAAGTCGGAGTTTCTGGAGCAATGTATAGAGGGATCAATGGTTCCCGACGTGACCGTCTTCAACACTGCGTGGCTAATCGAAAAGGACATCAGCGACTACTATGCGAAAGTTGCGATGCAGGCGGAAGGACCTGCAAAGGATGCCCTCCTGATGCTCTCCGACTGGGAAAAGGGGCACGAAAAATTTTTCCGTGAGTTTCGGGACAAGATTTCCGAAACCTATGCCAACATGCCTTGGGGGGGGTAGATAGTCCCGCAGAAGGAGCAGGCCCGTCGCTCCGGTACGCAATCCATGGCGGGAGCCCTCAGCAGTTGTCCGAAAAAAGGAGATCCATGTTCTGAAGGAAGCCCGGGATTGAGAAAAGTTGCCTCAACATCATGTACTCTTGACTGCCCGGATACGTGCTCATTGTTGATTCTCGAAGGTGACGACGGGAAGCTGCGGCTTGCCGGTGATCCGGATCATCCTTTCACCGCGGGTTTCACTTGCAGGAAGAGCAAAGGTTTCCTAAGGCGTCTGAGCAGTCCAAACCGTATCACCAAGCCACTCCTGCGCCGTGGTAAAGTCTGGAAGCCCGTAACTTGGGAGACGGCTCTGAATCTCTGTGCTGAGAAGATTCAGCATTACCGATCCGAGCCTGCCTCCATTCTCCACTACCATGGAGAAGCTGCCAAAGGTGTTCTCCACCAGGCAGCACGGCTCTTTTTCGCGTTACTGGGATCGACCGAAGTGCGGGGATCTCTCTGCGATGCCGCAGGATATGTGGCGTGCATGGCAGATTTTGGGTCCCGCAAGAACCACGACATCTCCGATCTTCTCAACGCCAGGCGAATTGTCAACTGGGGAAAGGATCTTTCCCGCAGTTCCGTCCATACAGCGGGGATCGTTGCTGAGGCGCGTCGTCGTGGAGCCAGGGTCCTCACTATTTCTCCCGGTGGGGACGGCAACGAACCTTACACCGATGCGTTCCTGCGTATCAGGCCCGGTATGGATCGCTTCCTCGCCGCTGGAGCCATCAAGGTGATTGAGGAACGTAGCGGCGTCCATGAGAACATACTCATGCACACCCACGGATGGGATAAGTTCCTGGAGATCGTTCGGAAACAATCCATTGAGAAGCTCGCCTCCCTCTGCGATATTCCAGTTCAGGCGTTTGAAGAAATCAGTGATTTCTACAGCGATGCAGGCCCGACGGCCACGTTGATCGCTGCCGGCCTGCAACGATATCTGTACGGAGGCGAAAATGTACGATATATCAATGCACTGGCGCTAATTTCCGGAAATATTGGGTGCCCGGGCGGCGGCACATACTTCCACCTCCATTCCAAGAGAAACCTTAACCTCAACTGGACCAGGCCACCGGAAAGAAAGCCCCGTCGCAAACTCCTTATGCCCACGATCGGTCGGGACATCCTGAACGCGGCTGACCCTCCTGTCAGGATGATCTGGGTCAATGCGTCCAATTTCGTGAATCAGGCTCCCGAAAGCGGTCTCACCGCAAAGGCTTTTGAAGCTATAGAATTCAAGGTGGTGGTGGATGCTTTCATGACGGACACGGCCGAACGGGCCGACTTGTTGCTTCCTTGTGCTTTGATGCTGGAGCAGGAAGACATTGTGGGCTCCTATCTCCATAGCTTCGTGCATTTCGTCGAACGAGTGCAATCGCCCCCTGGCGAATCGCGCAGTGACTATTGGATTCTCTCTGAACTGGGGAAGCGTCTGGATCCCCCTGTAAACCTGCCAAGCCCTGAGGAGTGTTTCAGGGCGTCGCTTCAGTCCTCGTCACTTTCGATTTCCCTGGAGGAGTTGAGAGCAAGGCGTTATGTGCGATCCAATGAACCTCCAGTAGCCTATGAGGGGCTTCGATTTGACCATCCGGACGGCAAGTACCATTTCCCGACACTTTTGCACGAAGAAGCCCCCGCTCCTGAAGGATTTCCCTACAGGCTGCTCACCCTGATTCGCAGGGAGGCTGTCCATTCCCAGATTCTTCCAGAGGATCACGTGTCCCCCCCTGGGGTATGGGTCGCGTCCGATCACCCCGGATTGAGGGATGTGGATCTCGACAGGGAAGTTTTCCTTGCTTCCCCATTGGAAAGAATCCAGGTGAAAGTGAATATCCTGGATGGATTGCATCCCGAGGTTGTAATTTACAGAAGGGGTGATTGGATGAAGCTGGGCTGCGGAGCCAACCGTCTGATCCCCGCCGGTTTGACGGACATGGGCGGATGTGCCCCATTTTATTCGGCATATGTGAGATTGGCTAATGAATGATTCAAAAGGGAGGAGGAAAAGTTACCACGATGACAACAACGACAGGTCAAATTCACCCTGAGATCCAATCCTTTGGCGAACGCTTCTCAAAAGACCTGCCCGATTTGGATTCCTATCGATCCTGTATTGAGTATACCCGGCAGGCATTGCCTGTGCTGCTTCTCAACAGGCAGCTTCTCGTGGAGATCATGCAGGGCGTTGTATCCGGTGAACCTTATCCCGACATCCGGCGTCCGACGATGTTCGACAACGAACTGATCCTGTATGTTCACCCTGCTAGACTCTTTTCGTTGCGTCTTTACCTGTGGGGAGCCGGAGAGTTCACATACCCTCATGACCACAATGCGTGGGGAGTGATCGGGACCGCGATGGAAGGTTATGAGGTGACCAATTTTCGGAGAGTCGACGATGGTTCAATGGAAGGCTATGCCAAACTGGAGGAAGTGGCTCGGATCAATCTGAAGCCGGGTGAAACGGCATTTACCCTGCCTTTTGACGAGGGAATACACCGCACAGGGAATTCGGGGGACAAGACAATCATAACGTTGCATCTCTATGGGAAGTCGCACTCCCGCAGTTATCTGCAGGGATATGATATAGTCAACAATCAAGTTTACCGTGTCTTTCCACCAAGGCTCAAGAAGAAGACGCTTGCGTCGCAGGCCTTGGCGGACATGAAAGCATAAGGGTCCGATGTACTCTCTCAATAAGTAGGGCGGGATTCCAATCCCGACAACTTTCGCGCCGGGGTGTCGGGTATTCAAATCCGACCTGCACAACTGTCGTTACCCGGGCTTGTTGAGAAGTGACTGTTCGATTGTGTATATGCGTATGATGGTTCAGATAGCTACAAACGCAGTCCGGCAAGGGAAAAAAAGGCCCATTCCCCGCGACCATTTCAGGTCGGTTTGAAGGGCCTTCGCATCTTTGTGGCCGGATTCATGTACTCCCCGGGCCTTGCCTTTGTCACGGCTTCTCACTAAGCTGATGACCTCTCATCCTGAGATCCGGAATTGAGGACTACCTGAAGCTGTATGACGTGCTGCGATTGAGGCGTGCTATTTAACGGCCTCGTAAATACGAAGAGGAGGGATGTTCATGAACTCAAATTTCGTGTTCACGACGGGGAAAAAGCGGTCCAGGTAAAACTTGAAGTGGTGGTCTGCCTGAAAACAAGTCTGATACACCAAAAACTTCCCTTTGTGTTTGAGTGCCCGGTGTGTGTTATAGAGAATGCGATTCTTCATGTCTTCGCTGAGCAAAAGGAAAGGAATCCCGGAGATGATGCAATCGGCTTCGGATTCCTGACAGGATCTGAGGGTCTCCAGGACATTCTCGGCACTGTCGTTTACGAATATGACCCTGGGGTCACGGATCGTTCTCTCCAATATGGAGCTGAAGTATTTGTTTCGTTCAATGAGAATCAAGCGTGAATCGATCCGCATGTACTTCAGGAGATAGTTGGTGAAGACCCCTGTGCCGGGCCCGTATTCGACGATCAGATCGGAATTGGCGAAGTTGATTTCTCTGCAGACTCGCCTCACGCCGAAAGGAGAGGTGGGCGTTATGGATGCTACGTTCTTATCCCTGATGAAGGTCTTCAGATATGTGATTGTGTCCATGCTTCTTGCTCCTGAAACAAAGTTGCGGATGATGTCTCGAAATCTCAATACATCAGAAATTTTCTGCTCTTAGCAGGTAGTGGTTTAATACATTTCTCCGTATTTTGCACGAAGATATTGATGTTTGACGCGTCATTTCCTGGTATGGCCCGGTAATTGTTTTTGGAGACCCGGATGCGTCATTTGCCGCCCTTTGGACAATACCCTGCCCGCCAATGCTGGAGGAACCGAGGAGGATTTCGTGCTTCCGACTACGTGGCAAATCCTTGATTCAAGTCAGCCGGCCCATGTGGAGGATGTGATCCAGGTTCTCCTTCAGAATCGGGGAGCTGATGCCTCTTTTCTCAATCTTTCACTCAAGGATCTGGAGTCATCTCTTGCCATGCGGGGTATGGGAGAGGGTGCGGAGCTCATGGCCCGGCACATCTTCAAGGGCAGCAAACTCTTGCTGATAGGGGACTATGACTGCGACGGGATCACCGCGCTTGCCCAAGTCGTT